>JAQYVR010000217.1 GCA_030145395.1 Desulfobacteria bacterium | reverse complement strand
AGCCTATCCACATCCCGACTTGTCCTGATGTGTGAAGCTTCCCCGCCCTGAAGGGCGGGGGTTCTGCCTCGCGGCAGTGCTTCGCGCCCCGGTAAGGAAGATTAACATTTTCATATAGCTCCTCTTGACCCCGTCCTGAAGGACGGGGGTTCTGCCTTGCGGCAGCACTTCGTGCGCGGGGAGCGAGCTGGTCAGGGTTCGTGCGGATTCTTCCAGGATTTATCCTTTCCCACTTGTGGCACCACAGGGGGTTGTCAAGAATTGACATTTGACACAAAAAGGTATAGATAAGATACGCTTATGGGTCAAGAGAAAAGCTGGCGAGAAGAAGAGGCTCATCTCTTTGCTCACCCCTGAGGAGACAGAGGAGCGTAGTTCTTTATGGAAGCCATCAGAATTGTGGGCACCGGTTCTTATGTGCCTGATACGGTTTTGACGAATCGTGAACTGGAAAAGACGCTGGATACTACTGATGAGTGGATTGTGCAGCGAACCGGGATAAGGGAGCGTCGTATAGCCGAACCAAACGAGGCTGTTTCCGACCTCGCCGAAAAGGCATCCGCAAAAGCCCTTGAGGCTGCCGGAATGAGCCCCGAAGACATAGATCTGATCATCTTGGCCACCATCACGCCAGACACATGTTGTCCTGCCGGGGCAAACTGGCTTCAGGCCAAACTCGGAGCCAAGAATGCCGTCTCCTTTGACGTAACAGCGGCATGTACTGGTTTTATTTTCGGTCTGTCCATTGCCGAGCAATACCTGAAAAATGGCCAGTACGACAATGCCCTAGTGGTTGGAGCCGAAGTCCTGAGCCGAACTCTGGACTGGAATGACCGTTCTAGTTGTATTCTGTGGGGTGACGCAGCAGGTGCCGCGGTCCTGAAGAAATCTGAAAAGGGGGCTGAACTCTTGTCCACGCATATTCACTCCGATGGCTCGGCCGGAGATAAGTTGCTCTTGCCCGGAGGTGGTTCGGCGACTACGCCCATTTCACAGGAAAGCGTGGAGAAGGGACTTCATCGCCTAAAGATGATTGACGCCAACAAGACCTTTAAGGTGGCAGTCAAGCAGTTTGCCGAATCGTGTGAAGAGGCAGCTGCCTTTAACGGCTACAGCATTTCTGATGTTGATCTAATTATTCCCCATCAGGCCAACGCCAGAATCCTCAATGCCTTTGCCCAGAGGCTCAAGGTTTCAATAGAGAAGGTCTTCATCAATATCGACAAGTATGGCAACAGCTCAGCAGCCACGGTGCCTCTTGCCCTGGACCAGGCAGTACGCTCTGGGCGGATACAGCCCGGAGACAAGATTGTCCTCACGGCATTCGGTGGCGGCTTGACATGGGGCAGTGCTCTTGTCCGCTGGCATTGACCACACTCTTCAGTCGTTTTAGAGTAAGACTTGGTTTCAGTCTGAAAACGCTGGGTTCAGTTTTACCGGCAGAACATGCTTGCCGCAAGATAGGCTGAACCTGATACCCCACCAACAGATTGGGGGCACCATGAAAAGAATAGGGATTTTTATTAAAGACCAGGAGGAGGCCATTGACAAGGCCGTGGAACTGGAGACGTGGCTGAAATCAAAAGGAATCGAGGTTGTCACAAAGCAGAATATTCCTGCACCTATCACCTCGAAAGAGTGTCTGGTCGAAAATATTCCAAGAGCTCCCGAGGACCTTTCGTGTGTTGTCGTATTGGGCGGAGACGGGACATTTCTGAGCGCAATTCGATGGATACAGGATACAGGCGTCCCGATTCTGGGGGTGAACTTGGGAGCCTTTGGCTTCCTGACCGAATCCTCAGCCAACAGACTCTTCCCGATCATGGAAGACATTATAAGCGGCACTTTTACCACTGAAGAAAGGATATTGTTATCGGCAAAAGTACTGCGAGATGGTGAAGCAGTAACCTGCCAAACCGTTCTTAACGATGTGGTCATTAACAAGGAGGCACTGGCACGCATCTCTCACATAAAGACCTCTATTGATGATTATTACCTCACCACCTTTAAGGCCGATGGTCTGATCGTTGCGACTCCCACGGGATCGACCGCTTATTCACTTTCAGCAGGTGGGCCGATCGTCCATCCCTCGCTCAAAACGATCATACTCACCCCGATCTGTCCCTTTACCCTGACCAACCGACCACTGATCCTCCCTGACACCGTTATTATCAAGATCGAGCTGGATGAGCGGGACTCCAACGTCTTTCTGACCTTCGACGGCCAGGTAGGACTCGAAGTTACGCATGAAGATTCAGTTGTTATCCAAAAGGCCTCCCACACGATTCATATGCTTAGGCCATCTGGCCTGCGTTACCGCGATGTACTCAAGGCCAAGCTAAGATGGGGCGGACGTTAGCATACTGAGCGCCCTGTGGCCCCCTCCCCCTGTCAAAATCGGCATAACAAGACAACTATCTCACTTTATGTGGTCGTTCCCAGAATAATGTTCCAATTGGAGTAGTGTGAAGGCTCTTATGGTGGACAAAAAGGAAAAGATACAAGGTGTGGAAAGTAAAGAGGAAAATTGAAAGTCCCCTACCAAAAACAAAGCGGTAGATCCGGAGCCGAGGTCGGTGTCTCATCCTATTATTTATATAGGTGTGGTGAGACTAAATGCCGCCATCGGCCCCAGACTACTACCACGCCCGAAAGATAAGTATGAAACCATACGGGGTCAAGAAAAAGAAGAGCCTCCAAAGGAAGGGATTACCCACAACCCTCAGAGGCATAGGATGAGACACCGACATACTTCTAATGACTATGTTTCAGTTTTTTACAATCAATCCTGAAAAAAGTCAAGCCCAAAGTGTGAAACCACCCCGGGAAAGGCCCACGGGGCGTTATGTGGAGCCCCTCGCTCGCTGAAATACAGCGCCCTATGGGCGTGTGGGACGGTCCATGTTTGGTGCCCCCGGCAGGAATCGAACCCACCTACCTCCATGCCAGTCGTGGGTTTGCGGACGATTGATACCACTTTGATACCAATCTTGTTTGTCACGGTCGTAAAGCATCCAATCCTGGTCAGCCCCAGGAACTTATGATATGAACCTGTTATCTTTACTTTCCTGATATTATAGATAATGGGAAGTAATCTTGAAAAACTCCCCGGTTCTGATATCTAAGGTTCTGGCAACAGACG
>JAQYVR010000064.1 GCA_030145395.1 Desulfobacteria bacterium | reverse complement strand
GCCATACCTTTTGCCGATCTCCGAAGAGAAGCGACGTCCTCTGGAAAAACGTCTCTTTGCCGGATCTTACAAGGGCGTTACAGATCTTGTTACGAAATGGCTTTGGCCGGTGCCAGCCCAATGGGTGACCGGGATTTGTGCTCGAAACGGCATAACGCCGAACCTTGTAACGAGCCTGAGCCTGGTTCTGTCTGTCCTGGCCCTGTATCAGTTCCATCAGGGCGCTTACGCCTGGGGCCTCCTTTCTGCCTGGTTGATGACTTTTCTGGACACGGTCGACGGCAAGCTGGCCAGGGTTACGATTAACTACAGCCCCTTCGGCAACATCTTTGATCATGGCATCGACCTGATTTTCCCACCGCTCTGGTACATCGCCTGGGGACTGAGCCTATACACAACGCATACTGCGATCGCTGGCATTTCCATGTCATGGATCCTCTGGTTAACAGTGGTCGGCTATATTGTCGGCAGACTTTGTGAGGGGATTTTTAAACGCTACCTTGAGTCTTCAGGAATATTTTGCTGGCAGCCCATCGACTCATGTTTCAGGTTGATCACCGGGCGACGTAACCCCAACCTGGTCCTTTTCACCCTCTGTATTCTGTTCGGACGTCCCGACCTCGGCCTGTTCGCAGTCTGCATATGGACAGTTATTTCAAGCCTGTTCCTGACCCACCGCCTGGCAAGCGGCTTCCAGTTCAAGAAGCACTCAGGACCTTTGCGTTCCTGGTTTCTGGATGTTGATCCCGTAAATGATCAGCTTTCCGTGTACCAGAGATGGTTTTGTCAAAGACCAGACGTTGATGCTGGAGAGGACAATTAGCGGCCCTCTACAAAGCTCTGAGCCTGACCCGGCCTGTTATGAGAATGGCCTGGGAGGCTATGAGGATGGAAGCCGGCTGCAGTTGGGTGTGCTGACCAACCCGCTTAGTGGTGGCAACAAAAAAGGTCTCGGTGAGATTCGCAAGCTTTTAGTCCAGTGGCCAGACGTTCTACATCGTGAAGAGACGACCCCGGCAGGCATAGATGAGGCCTTGGTGGAATTTGCCAGAAATGGTGTTGAACTGGTCGTTGTCAATGGTGGTGATGGTACCGCACATGCGGTTTTAACGACGATTGGGCGTGGTGAAGCATTTGCCAAACCTCCGTTACTTGCTCTGTTATGTGCTGGCACCACCAGTATGCTTCCCAGAGATGTTGGTGTCCCAGGCCCTTCTGTGGCAGCTTTATCACGGATCTTGCGCTGGGCAAAATCTACAGACGAGAGCCTGACCGTGCTGTCACGCCCTGTTCTTAAGGTTCAGCGATCTTCTAAGCAACCAGCTCTTTTCGGCATGTTCTTTGGTGCCGGAGCTGTCTGCCAGGGGATTACACTCTTTCACGGTGGGGTCAATCCTATGGGATGGCGTGGTGAGCTGATGCCTGGCCTGACCTTGCTGCGTATGCTGCTGGCTATCCTATTCAGAGATCACCGCAAGGTTCCACCTCTTCTGACAAAAACCAGTCTAAATAACCAACTATCGGAAGAGAGAGAGAATCTCCTTGTTCTCATTAGTACTCTCGACCGACTGTTCCTTGGTATGCGACCTTACTGGGGGACAGAGGGCGGCCCCTTGCACTACACAGCTGTCGATTCCAAGCCAAAGAGCCTGCTGCGAGTTCTGCCTTCATTGTCCCGTGGCCGGAAAAATCGCCACCTGACTCCAGAAAATGGTTATCTCAGTCATAACGTTCACGAAGTTCAACTGGAAATGGACGGCGATTTCACACTTGATGGAGAGCTGTACAATACAGAGCAAGGACCGGTTACAATAGAGGCCACAGACCCAGTTATGTTCCTGAGCCCGCGCTGATGGCGATTATCTACAGATGATGAATAAAGAGGCCCACAGAGGCAAGGTTCTGAGCCTACTCCAGGCACAGACAGGGCAAGACCTGCCGCCAGGCATCAAGGTTTTAGTCGAATCCGCACGCATGTGTCACGGTGAGTCAGTTCGTGCCGTATTGTTCTACGGTTCCTGCTTGAGAACCGGCAACGTTCATGAGGGCCTCGCCGATTTTTATCTATTGGTCGATAACTATCATTCAGCATTCAAAAGCCGTGCTCTCGCCTTTTTCAACCAGCTGCTACCACCCAATGTTTTTTACTTAGAAGTCCCGTTTCAAGGCCACGTGTTGCGAGCCAAGTATGCGGTTCTCACTCTCGAAGACTTTTGTAAAGGGACCGAACGTTGGTTTCATTCTTACCTGTGGGGACGATTCTCACAGAAATGTGGCTTAATCTACGTTCACGATGATCTCGTCACAAACCAGGTACAGGAAGCTTTGGCCAACGCCGTCACGACTTTCGTCACCAGGACACTGCCCCAGATGGAATCACCATTTACCGCTCGTGATCTTTGGGCCAAGGGGCTCTCTCTCAGTTATCGTGCTGAGCTACGTACAGAGCAGCCAGACGCAGCTGCGCGTCTCTTTGATGCAGATCCCGGCTATTATCAGGAACTAACCGAGGCGGCTTTAGCTGATACGCCTTTTGCAGTGTCTACCGAAACAGACGACACCCTACACCGTTATCAAGCGCAAATCCCTGCACGAACGCGTCGGTTAAGCAGCATAAGCTGGAGCATAAGAACGCTGCAGGGGAAGATACTCTCTGTCTTGCGCCTCTTGAAAGGACTTTTTACATTCAAGGGTGGGGTGGATTACATCCAATGGAAAATAGAGCGCCATTCCGGAGTTCGGGTTGAGGTAGGACCGACCTTAAGACGCTTTACGCCGCTGGCACTTGTTGTTATCTTCTGGCGTTTGTTTCGGCGTGGTGCTTTTCGTTAAGCATGCCTGCAACTATCCCACTATGACACTTTTTTTTCGAGAGTATAATTGGGGTAGGGGACACTTCCGGAAATAACTCTCTCCGACTTAAAAAGGGTTTATACAGAGACAAATATAGCCCTGGACTGTCCATATTGTAGCGAACCAATCTACGAGACACTGTCCTGGTTCAAGAAAGCCTATTCAACCTGCCCGAACTGCGACAAGGGCTTGGCAGACAGCCAGTTTTCCGCTGTTATCTCTGAACTGGAGCAGGCAATGGATGAGCGTATCGAAGAGATGGTTCACGGGCAACCGGATGGTGGTTGTTGCGGCAAAAAATCAGCCTGCGGTGAACATGGGTGTTCTTAAAGCTTTCCCCAAAGGAATAGCTACTAAGTCATTAGACTTTAACGTTATGGGAGATATTGACCTTCGTGAACGATGAAAAGATCAAGGTGCTTGCAGAAAGCGGTCAGACCCTGGATGTTGCTGTCTCCAGTAAAAAACCGGACGCAATCTGGATTATCCTTGGAGAAGGAATCCATAATGCCAAGTGTAAATTAACCCCAACGCGCAATGGTCTTGCCTACGCAGGCAGTGTACTGGGGCGTGAAATCATATATGAACGTACTGTTGAGCAAGTTCGGGCAGATATTGCCCGGGAAGAACACGATAGCTTTCAGTTTAGAACTCGATGAGTGTGCATCATGGAATTCCTCACATACCAAGGCTTTTTCGTTATTTGAATGATGCCAGATACTCGCCGTAGCCTTCTTTTTCCAAGTCCTCCTGCGGAACAAATCTTAGCGCAGCAGAGTTCATGCAGTAACGCAGCCCGGTCGGTTCAGGACCATCATTGAATACATGGCCCAGATGAGCATCTGCATGTTTACTGCGAATCTCGGTGCGAACACCAAAGAAACTTCTGTCTTCTTTTTCAATGATGTTGTCCGACTCCAGTGGCTGGATAAAACTCGGCCAACCGGTCCCGGATTTATACTTATCGACTGAACTGAAGAGAGGCTCTCCGGAGATAATGTCAACGTAGATTCCTGCTTCCTTGTTGTCCCAATAGGTATTTGAAAAGGGCGACTCAGTGCCGTTCTCCCGTGCCACCTTGTACTGCAGCGGAGTCAGTTGCTCTCGTAGATCTGTATCGTCAGGAATCGTATAAGTACGTTTTTTCATCATGCTATGCTCCATCCCCATTTGTTTGGATTTTGTACCCATCTCATCGTGTCCCATCTTCATGTCATCGGGCTTCATTTCAGCACTTATGCCCAGACCGAGCATGGCCACTGAAAGAATCAAAATTGTGAGCACCAGAGTTTTCATACTGTCCTCCATCCTTAAGAACCCGCACTTTGAAGGTCGGATTGCGTTTAGTGATGGGTTGCATCGTATGACCTTTGTATAAAGTCATGATAAACGCTATTTAAAGCCCTTTAGTAAAAATTGGTGGAAAATGTTTTTTAGAAGGAGGTTGTATCAACGCGCCTATGCGGTAGAATGGGTTTCCAGTTTTCAATGTAAGTAAGGGGAGATTCTCGAATGAAAGGACTTGTAATTAGATGGCTTATTCTTACCTTTGCCATCATGACAGCCGCTTATCTTTTCCCTGGAATCCATGTGAGAGGTTTCGGCTCCGCTCTTTTTTCCGCTCTGGTCCTGGGCATTCTTAACGCATTTTTCCGACCGATTCTGTTCATTCTGACCCTGCCGATTAATGTACTGACCTTAGGCTTGTTCACCTTTGTCATCAATGCTCTGCTGTTGATGATGACTTCGGGCATCATCGGTGGTCTCGTTGTGAACGGATTCGGATCCGCCTTGCTTGGTTCGTTTGTCATCAGCTTGGTCAGCTTGTTGCTCAGCTCCTTTATCAGCGACCGGGGACAGGTTGAATCGCTCGATATCGAACTGCGTCGACGCAGTGGCAATCATTGGGAGTAGGGCCGTGAACACTCAAAACAGGCAATCAAAACATGCGACCTTCGGAGGAACCATTTTATGAAAATTGCCATATTGGGCTTAGCCCAGACAGGCAAGAAGACCCTCTTTACCTTACTCACCGGTCGGACTGTCCCTGATAACCGTAAACCTGGCGAGGCCATCGAGGGCGTTGCGCCAATCAACGACGCCAGAGTCGTTGCTCTGAGCGATCTTTATCAGCCTAAAAAAACCACCTACGCCGAAAACCAGTTCGTTCTTTGTCCTGACATCACCGACAGCAGCACTTCGCGTCACTGGATGGACCCAGCCCAACGCTGTGACCTTCTTTGTCTGCTCATCCGGTCCTTCGATTCACCAGATATCTTCCACCCCTCCGGTTCGGTCGACCCGGAACGTGACCGGACAATGATCGAAACCGAGCTACTTCTGGCAGACATGCAGTTAGTGGAGACTCGCCTGAAACGACTCGCCAAGGAAATGAAAAACAACCCCAGCAAAGAACAGATCATGGAGGAGGGCATCCTGCAACGCTTCAATTCCTCCTTGGAAGAGGAAAAATTCCTCAGCACTGTAGTGCTTGATTCTGACGAGGAACAAGCGATTAAAAGCCTCGACTTCGTGACTCGCACACCATTGCTCTATGCCTACAACGTCTCAGAAGACGATATCGGCAAGGATTTCGGTCCTGGTGTCTTCACCATCTCTTGCGAGATAGAGAGCGACATTGCCGCTATCGATGAAGAAGCAGAACGTCTTGAATTTATGGAGGATATGGGCATCACCGAGCCCAGTCTTGACCGCATCAATGCCGCTCTTTATGATGCATTGGGTCTTATGAGTTTCTACACCTCTGGTGAAGACGAATGCCGGGCCTGGACTATTCGCAAAGGATCCAGCGCGCCCGTGGCCGGTGGCAAGATTCACAGCGACATCGAGCGCGGCTTTATACGTGTTGAGGTCATGAAATACGACGACCTCATGGCCTCCGGCTCCGAACAAGCCGTCAAGCACGCGGGTAAAATGCAGCTTAATGGCAAGGATTACGTCATCGAGGACGGTGATATCTGTCACTTTCTCTTCAATGTTTAGGTAAATTGTAGCTTTGATCTCAAGTCACCACAGAGTCACTCATAAAACCTCACACCTGCTTCAACTTTGGTGAGCCCCCATATTTGCCCCGTAAGACGTTTTCTTTCTTTGAAGATGGCCTATGTGAGGGTTTTTCGCATTTTTCACAGTTCACAGTTGTTACCTTAATTCTTTCATCTCACACAAACCCATACTTATTGCCTCTTTCTCGGGGATCCCTTCGTTGTTGGCCTTTTTGCAGCATTCAAAGTTTACATAATATATATTATGCGACGTTGCGTATTGGTGGGTACAGGATTTGGCAAACTAAGTCCACTGT
>JAQYVR010000028.1 GCA_030145395.1 Desulfobacteria bacterium | reverse complement strand
CGTGGTAAAGGATGGGCAGGGCTGTGGCAAAAAGACCGAAGCAGACGCTGCCACGGTCCTGAAGAGCGATCGTTTTACGATCACTATTGATTTGAATATGGGCAGTGAAGGTGCAGTCGTCCATACCTGCGATTTCTCCGTGGATTATGTCAGGATAAATGCTGATTACCGGTCATAGCGGACCTGCTGGGCTCAGCACAGTGTGCACACAGCGAATCACCTCTCTGATCAACAAGCGGTTCACCACATCCCCGAAATCAGAGTATGCTCCCCCGTGGAAAAGGGAGAGTTCTGTTTTGAGCACTGCCACAAAAGGATAAGATGATGGAACAACTCGAGGCCATTAACGTTGGCATTGTTGGCGGCGGTCGTGGATGTAAGGCGGTTATGGAAATGATTTTTGCACAAAAGCTCAAACGACTCCGCATGAAGATTGTAGGGGTGGCAGATCTCGATAAAGATGCAGTCGGTTACAGATACGCTCAGAAACAAGGGATTTATACAACAACAGATTACAGGGATCTATACCGGCTCAAAGATCTTCATATGATCATTGAGCTAACGGCCCGCGAGGAAGTGGCCAATGAGATACCTCGGACCAAGCCCAAGCACGTACGATTCATGGACCACATCGCTGCGCGCCTTTTCTGGGATATCTTTCAGATCGAAGAGGACAGTATTGCAGAGCGTGAACGAGCTGAGGAGGCTCTGCATAAGATGTCAGAGGCCGTGCTGGAGTCCGAAAGGAAATATCGCCTTGCAGTAGACAATGCCAATGACGCCATTTTTGTCGTGCAGGACGGAGTAGTAAAATTTCCCAATCCAAGGGTAAGGGAGATCACCGGATATTCCGCGGACTATTTGGCTACCATCTCTTTTGCTGATCTTATTGGGCCGGAAGACAAAGATATGGTCGTGGAAAGGCACAAGAAAAGACTGAACGGGGAGGATGTGCCGAACACTTATTCTTTCAGAATCATAAACAGAGCCGGTGAACAATTATGGGTAGAAGTCAATGCGGTTCTTATCACATGGGAAGCCAAACCGGCAGTGCTTTGTTTTCTACGAGACATCACGCCACAAAAAAAGCTTGAAGCCCAGCTCCAATATGCCCGAAAGATAGAGGCTGTAGGCACTCTAGCTGGTGGTGTGGCTCATGACTTCAACAACCTGTTAATGGGCATTCAGGGAAATGTTTCCTTAATGCAAATGGGTATAGATCAGGTCCACCCCGACTACGAAAGGTTGAAGAACATTGAAAAGCAAATTCAGAGTGGAGCCAGACTCACCTCACACCTCCTTGGGTATGCTAGGAAGGGAAAATATGAGGTCATACCCCTTGACCTGAACCGATTAGTGGAAGATACATCTGACACGTTTGGCAGGACAAAAAAGCAGATCACGATTCACCTAGAGCTTGCCAAAGACCTGTTTGCTATAGAGGCAGACCCGACACAGATAGAACAGGTACTTTTGAATCTTTGTGTGAATGCCGCAGATGCCATGCCAGGTGGTGGGGATATGACCTTGAAGACCGCAAATGTCACACACGAGGATATGAAAGGTAAACTCTATGAGCCAAGGCCGGGCAGCTATGTCCTGTTGGCGGTGACCGACACAGGCACGGGCATGTACAAAAAGACCATGGAGCGCATATTTGATCCGTTCTTCACCACTAAAGAGATGGGGCGGGGCACCGGTCTTGGGCTGGCCTCCGCTTATGGTATCATCAAGGGGCATGGCGGTTATATTGACGCTGATTCGACCAGAGGGCGTGGGACTACCTTCAGTATTTATCTGCCTGCATCAAAGAAGAAGGTCCAAAAAGTTGCCAAGACCGAGGAGCGATTAGTCAAAGGAACAGGAACAGCACTACTAGTCGACGATGAAGAAGTCATCCTGGAAGTAGGCCGAGAACTGCTAGAGGCTTTGGGCTACCGAGTACTATTAGCCCAAGATGGGAAAGAAGCGATCAAGGTTTATGAGGAGAATCAGGATAAGATAGATATTGTAGTTTTGGACGTTGTTATGCCTGGTATGGGTGGTGGTGAGGCCTATGATAGTATGAAAGACATAAACCCTGATATAAAGGTCTTGCTTTCGAGTGGTTTCAGCATTGATGGTGAAGCAAGCAAGATCTTGGAACGCGGTTGCAATGGTTTTATTCAAAAGCCCTTCACCATGAAAGAGCTTTCTGGTGAAATAGGGAAGATTCTTAAAAGGGGATAGGCGTTGCTTCCAATCAGTGTCAAGACTGCCCGCAGCAAGCTGATGGTTGGGGATCACTTTTGCAGTTCAAGTTTGTATTCATAACTTAGCCTGCGTCTTCGGGTAAGATTTCCGGTTCCTTCTGGGTCAGTTCCACCATCTTTACGCCGTAGCGATCTGCCTCAATAACGTGTACGTCAAGGTTTCCGTCAGTAAAGGTCTCGCCTTTCCGAGGAATCCGGCCCAGACGATGCAGGACATATCCGCCCACTGTCTCAAATCCCATTTTGGGAATTGCAAATCCGGTTTCATCGTTTAAGTCATCGATATCCGTTCTGGCGCTGACTTGAAAACATCCGGGACCCTTCTTCTGGATCTCAGGAGTGGCATCTTCGTGTTCGTCAGCAAGTTCACCGAAGATCTCCTCGATGATGTCCTCAAGCGTCACAATACCAATGCACGCCCCGAATTCATTCACGACCACGGCCAGGCTCTCGCGTGCCCGCTGCATCTCGACGAAGAGCTTGTCGATGCCTTTAGTGTCGGGGACCAGGCGGGCGGGTCGCACGTGCGGCCGGAGGAAAGTCTTCCTCTGCTTGTCGTATAGCACATCAAAGACATTCACCAGTCCCACGATCTGATCGACACGTTCACGGTAGACCGGGATACGAGTGTATGACTGCATACGCACAAGTGAGATCAGTTCCTCGCTTCGAGCGGTCTCCAGGAGAAGTGCGACTTCCGATATGGGGACCATGACCTCGCGGACTATCGTGGTCGCATAGTCGAGCGTTGACTCGAGCATCTCCTGCTCGTGCCTGCCAAGTCCGCCCGTCTCCCCCGACTCCTGGAGGACAAGCTTAATCTCCTCCCTGGTCGTATAGAGGCTCCTGGGGCGGCTTCCAAAAAGACGAAATACCAAGTTGGTCAAGACTTCGACCGGAAAGGTGATTGGCGCCAGAATCCAAGAGAGAAACTTCCATACCACCGCGGCCTTGACCAGCATCTGGTCTGCATGGTGTCGGAAATAAGCCTTTGGAACGATCTCGCTAATGACCAGCAGGACGCAAGTCATGACTACTGTGGCAGCGATTGGCGCCAGAGACCCGATCCGGCGCTGGAAACTAACCGTAGCAATAGCACCCGCTGCGATATTGAAGACGTTGGTTACGATGAGTGTGGCTGCCAGGATACGTTCTCTCCGGTTGAGGATTCCAAGGGCAAGCCTTGCGCCGCGCAGACCTTCAGAGGCCATGTGCTGAAGGCGCGTTCTACTTGCCGACACGAGAGCGGTCTCCGAACCTGAGCCGAAGCCCGAACCCAGAACGCACACAAATAGCATGACAAGCTCAAACATCATCTGCTGCAGCTCTCTCTACAAGCCGTTTCACGCGACAACTCAGAACGCGACTCCGCGTGGACTGCTCGATAGTAAAACGCGCACCATTTCGTTCAATGGCCCGTCCCGGGACCGGGATCTCTCCGAACTCGTCACACAAGTATCCGTTGAGCGTTACGGATTCGCCCTCGGGAAGACTCAGGCCGCATGCCTCATTGACATCTTCGATGGGGGCGCGGCAGAGCACAAGCCACTCATCCGGGCCAACGGGCTGAATGAGCTCCTCGGCCTTCTCGTATTCGTCATAGATTTCGCCAACAATCTCCTCTACCAGATCCTCCATCGTTACAATCCCGGAGGTTATGCCATACTCGTTCACTATCACTGCCATATTGAGCAAATTCTTTTGCATATGGCGAAAGACCCGATGAACCCTTGCACCTTCGGGAAAGATGGCGACCGGTTTGAGGAGTTCACGAATCTCCCGGTTAGGATTTAGAAAAACTTCCTTTGTGCTTACAAAGCCCACCACGTGGTCAATGCTCTCTTCGTAGATAGGGATACGTGAATGGCGCGCTTCTATCATCACCTGTTCCAACGCTTCACGGGAGATGTCAAGGGGGGCGGCTGCAACATCCACACGGGGCGTCAAGATCTCTTCAGTAGTGGTCTCTGAAAAGCGCATGATGTTGCCTGCAATACGCCGTTCCTCCGGGGTGATGGTCTCCCTTCGGCCGGCTTCGTCGAAAAGGATTTCTACCTCCGACGGACTCAGTGCTCCGCCGGCTTCCTCAGGGACTTTGAGTACCCGAAGGATCCCCCTGGTGGAACGGTCAAAAACCCATACCAAGGGACTGGAGAATTTTGCA
>JAQYVR010000199.1 GCA_030145395.1 Desulfobacteria bacterium | reverse complement strand
CAAATCCCAGATTTCGGCTGTCAGCTAAGTGTTTAATATTGTTGGAGCCGGCGATGGGAATTGAACCCGCGACCTACTGATTACGAATCAGTTGCTCTACCCCTGAGCTACGCCGGCTAATCTCATGAAATACTTTGTACCATGGGGATTTGCAGCCGGTCAACGAAATTTTGGAACCTGGTAAAAACGCGCCAAATTGACCATTGTGTGACGCAGAATCCGCTCCATTTTTGCCTATAATCATGCCGGGATCGGCGGCAGGTTTGACCAGCTCGCTCCCCGCACACGAAGTGCTGCCGTAACAGGCTGTTGCCCAGAACCCCGTCCTTCAGGACGGGGAAGCTTCACTCCCGCCGCCATCTGTAACCGGTTCGCCACGCTTGTCCGGTCTGATACAAGCCCCCCCCATTCTGTCTATGTTTCCCTTAGTATTTTACCTAAAGGGAAATGGTATTCTCCCTATAAGAAACTGGTATTGTTCCCGATAGTGGACGGTCAAATCGGTGACTAAAATGGGGAGCACATAAGGTTACAGACGGTTTCGGTGTACTTACACCATACCAAAGGGGGTCATGCGTGGAACAGACAGTCATTCAGCAAATAGAAGAAGCCATGCCCGGATTGAAACAGCTCGAAGACTGTAAATCCTACAAGCCGGGATTTGGGTTCACGTGTAAGGCAAGGGATATTGGGCTCGACTCGCATGTTGAGTGTCTGGAGAAAGATTCATGCAGATGTCCGTTTTCGGTCTCTTATGCTCAAGCCTATTATTGTACATGTCCGGCTCGCATCTATATCGCCAAGGAATTGGAGAAGTGACTTTAAGGATTAGCATTTCTGCACCTGGCCAAATATGGCTGTCGAAAAGCACCTAAGACCATGAAAAAAACCTATTTGACCGACAGTGACGCGCACCGATTTAGTGACGTGTTCGAGTTCATCAAACGCATAATGGACCCCGACTTCGATGTTTCCAGCCTTGGATCGGATGCGATGAGAGAGTGGGATGCGAAGTTTGAGGAGACCTTAACTGAGATTCTTAAATGCAAGTAAAAATGGCAAAAAACGGTTGTTACCCTGTTTCTTATTGCGCCTCCTTTCCTGAGTCCTCGGTGCTGCCTGCCTGCACCGGAGGCTTTTCTTGTCCCTCTTTCTTTCTCACTTTTAGCTCGTCATGCTTGAGCTTGCAGGAATTAGTTTCGCGTTTTTTGATAGTAACGAAATCATTTTGGAATAGTCTGTATCCATACCTTTTCGTCCAACTCCGAATCAAGCCCGGCCACATGCCTTCTATAGGATGGTACGGAGTGCTTGCTCTTCGGGGTAGTTGGGGGAAGTCTCGGGTCAGTGGCGAAAATTTTTTCTTCGCATATAATACATCAAACTAGAGAAGAGAAGAACGACCCCGACTTGGGATTTCCCCTATGATTAACAAGGCCACAGGTTCTCTGTCCTCCCTGCGGACCCAACGCATCCCAAAGAGACCCTGTGGCTTTTTTCATTTTTTCCCCTACCGTGCGGTTCCCCTTGGTATCTTACCTGCGAGAAACCGGTATCTTACCTGCGAGAAATTAGTGTTGTCCCGTATAGCGTGTGTTGCCGTGTTTCCGATAGAATAATTGCAGTTAGCAGTTGCAAATGATTTCAGTACACACTCAATGCCAAAGAGGGTTTCAGATGAAACAAGCACACATGCAGCACGTAGAAGAACACACAAAATGCTGCCCCGAAGGCTGTAAGTGCCATAACGGAGGAATTGACAGTTTTTGTAAAGCAGAAGACGTTGGGCTGGAAACATTCGTAGAATGCCTGGAAGAAGAACCGTTCAATTGTGCCAGTTCGGTCTCCTTTGCTGATGCGTACTATTGTAAATGCCGCCTTCGTGTTTACATCGCCAAGAAACTAAAGAATATTGCTTCGCTCAACGGCTTGTCGAAGTGGGGTTGTGTCCCAAAATGGGGGCCTGGGACCAGTGGCGAAAGTTTGGCATTCTGGACACAAAACGAAAAGGCTTGAGAATGGAATAACGACCCTGTAATCAAGTTTTCTGAAAAACACAAAAGGCCATAGAGTCTCTCCCCCCTCTTAACACACTCAGTTATAAAGAGACCCTGTGGCCTCTTCATTTTGTCTGCCCGCAACACTCGGGTTGTCACCCTTTTCTCAAAGGGATCAGGGCCGAATCTTTGATCTTCACCGTTCGTGTCCTGGGGCCTCATTTCCAGCAAACAGAGTTTTGACCGTGCTTAGTAAGTCGTTCAAGCATCAACATCCCCCTTTACATATTAGACAAATACATTTATGTTGCTTTGAAAGCGAAGTTCCCTGTTGAAAGGGAAACCGTCTAAGAACACGAAAAGAAAGAGTCCAGGAAGAATGATCAAAGAGTACAAAGTGGCAACGGCGATCCATCTGACAAAGAGAGTGCAATGACGTAGATTCTAAGACCCCATGTGGAACCAAGTAAACCCTTTAGTTGCATAAACAACATGGCAAAAGGTTCTAAAAACCAACAATAGCCTTTCTCGGCGAGACTTTTGAACGATTTTGTGGGATTCACTGCGGGTGATATCCAGAAAACTAGAAAACAGCCATGTTGTTTACCCTTCGGGAAAGCCGGTGATACTGCATCTCCTGCGTTGCCAAGGGTTCGGCGTAGCTTGCTACAGCCTCACCCTTGGACGCCTTGGATCTACAGCACCCTCTGCTTTTGCAACGTTAGAGTAAAGGAGGTGTGAAGCATGAATACTTCTCGCATTTGGAAGCGTTCCATACTAATAGTTATTATTTTGGTCTTTACGGGGTGTGCATCAACCGGATCAATTCACACGATAACGCCTGTCAACGCTAAATTAGCCGATTACAAAACAGTGCTCCTCTGCATTACGTCTCAACTTCCTGAATCATCTGGAGAAACCATTCAGCTCGGAAGCATGATTACTGATAAGCTACATGATAAGGGCTTGTTTGAGAAAGTCCTTATAGCATCGGGTTGTTCAGGCTGCCGGGCAGATTTGCGGCTCAATGCAAAAATTCTTGAGGCAAAAGAAGTCGGTTCAAGAGTTGTTAATGTGGCACTGACCGATATGAACACAGGAGCGAATATAGGCTCTTTTGAAGCCGAAGGTAAGTCATCCAGTGGCGGTGCAACTAGTCAGGTCATTGAGCGTGCCGCAGAACAAATAGTAGGGTTCTTAGGCAAGAACATGTAAGAGGAAGTGCTTACAGAAGCGCAAAAATAACTCTTGCTAACAGATGCTAAGAACCAGGGTCAAAGAGCCCGTTTATAGCAAAGAGAGCTGAGTTGAACTGCAAGAGCGAGCGCGTTCCCCTGATCTATCCCATAAGGACTCAGCCCAACTTATGGGGGAGCTTCAATCTTTATTCTTGACGGTTTATTTGTACTAGAACCATTCGCAGACAATATGGATTTGATCCCCCTTCATCCGTAAGTTACTTATTTGCAGATGGACGTCCTCATTGTCCGCGTCGAACCCTCGGGATTGGACTATGGACCAAACAGACGGATCAACTAAACTTCGTGTTCTGCTGGTTGAAGACGACGAACACGACAGAATTGCCTTCCGAAGGGCTTTCCAAAGAAGCCAACTTGAATGTGAGGTCACCGAATGCATACGTGCTGAGGAAGCCCTCGAAAGATTCCGAGCTGACACTTCATCTTTCGACATTGTTGTCATTGACCACAAGCTCCCCGGAATGTCTGGTTTCGAGTTATGCAAGACTCTTCTTGCTCAAGAGCTGCAGTTGCCCTTAGTCATTCTGACCGGGAAAGGATCGGAACGACTTGCTGTAGACGCGCTCAAGGCTGGTGTTTATGATTACATTGTCAAAGACCCTTCTGAGAGTTATTTAGATTTATTGCCTGTTGTTCTGTCCCAAGCAGTTAGAAGGCATGCCGACCGAATAGCTCGCAAGCGGGCAGAGGAAAAGCTTCTAACCTATCACAATAGACTACGGTCTCTCGCATCCGCGTTATCCTTGGCCGAGGAACAGGAACGGCGGCGCATTGCAACTGAAGTGCATGAGCATATCGGCCAGAACCTAGCTTTCACAAAGATCAAGTTGGGGAAAGTTCGGGAATTAGCCTCTTCCGACAGTTTCAGGAATGCTGTAGACGAAGCCATTGAGGTGATTGAGAGGACAATCGAAGAGACAAGGTCCCTCGTTTTTCAGGTCAGTTCGCCCATTCTTTATGAGCTGGGACTTGTGGCGGCAGTTGAGTCTCTCACAAAACAAACCCAGGAGAGGCATGGCATCCCGATAGACTTTGAAGACGATGACAAGTCCAAGCCATTAAGCGATGACGTTAGCGTTCTTTTGTTTCAAGCGGTGCGAGAGTTGCTGGCAAATGTTGTCAGGCACGCTCAAGCGAAGACGGCAGAAGTGTCGGTTGCCAAGAAGAATAATGAGATCATAGTTGAGGTGAAGGATGACGGGATTGGATTTGAACCTGCGGAGATTGGCCCTGCTATGGGTCAAGACATGAGATTTGGTCTCTTCAGCATCCGAGAGCGCTTGGAATCTCTTGGGGGAGGAATAAAGATATCCTCAAGACCCGGTCATGGCACTCGGGTGACCTTGTCAGCGCCCCTCAGTCCCTGATCGTCACTGTTCGTTTTCTGGAACCACATTGGTAAAGAACGAAGAATTAACCCTGCTTGTTTTTCGACTTGAAGCTTGCTTTCTACCCTCTGATGTGTGTTGCTCGATGAAATATTCGAGCCGGGCTTTCTGGTCGGGCGTCAACTCCCCAAATCGCACACCGCACCGCCTCATGCCTATGAAACTGTGAAGGTCTTTCCCGGTCCTGCAATCCCAAACAGATTTGCACTGTATCTTGTACAGATAGAAGGAGTCATTGTCTGGCAATATGCTTAATTTGCCTGATTCGCCTATTGGCTTTTCTATGCCTGCATAACGAAACCCAAGGCCGCCCATACTCAAATCGACGACTGAACCCACTTTGATGTCATTGGACCTGAGAATAACAGGGATATCGTTCTGGACTTCGAATCGTCTATGTTTCCTCCGCTCAACAGGCTTTTCCCCGCTCATGACGATACAACCTCCGTATCGGATTTATGCTGTGCTATGGCGGAAATCCTCAGTTAAGGCAATTGGGGAAGATACTCGTTTTTTTATGGGAGAGATACCGAGGGAAGTTAGACAGTCCAAGATAGAAACCTGGCAAAACCTAAATATATAGCAAGCTTATGTCAATAGGCGTGACCGTTGTATTGCTCCACAGTCATTCCTAAGCCTATCCGCAACCTTAGCCCGAATGTGACAGAATCCCTCTTTCTGACTAGCATTAATTCTGCAAGAAAATAGTATCTCATCCGCCATAAATCGGGGTTGCCCTGTATAGAATGTTTGGTCAAGATTTTATAGAATAGCTAACATAATCAGTCAAAAACGATATGAATGCACATATACCATACCAAAGGAGGCTTGAGATACAACGTATGGAGGAAGTAGAAAAAGCAATAAATGGACTAAGGCTGCCCAAAGACTTTAGATGGTTCAAACCGGGAGCCGGGTTTACCTGTAAAGCAAAAGACGTAGGACTGGGATCATTTGCCGAGTGTCTGGAAGAGGATTCATTCATGTGCCCTTTTTCGGTGTCTTTTGATCATTCGTATTACTGCAAATCTTTCCTTCGCGTGTTTATTGCTGCGGAATTGAAGAAGTAATCTGCGGGATCAGCTCCGGTAACCATGTGCCAGGCCAAGGCTGTATCCGAAAGAAAACAGAACTCTGGGGTCAGCGGGGAAATAATTTCTCTCAACAACAAAAGCAAAACGCTGAGAAGAGAGTACCCCTGATCCTGGATTCCCCTAACCCCACATAAAAGGCTATGGGGTCTCGTCTACCTCCCATCTTCGGTCCCTTGTGACCGTTTCATTTTGCCCTCTCCTCATCCCCTATTAATTACTTTCTGTGCGACAACATGGCTTTTGTAGAACCCAATTTTGACCAAAATCCGTTACTATGAGGTGTAATGAGAGAAAATGGCGATGGTCGCGTGTTTCTGCGTTGCCGCAGGTAGGGAAATGTCTTTGATAGGGGATCGAAAGAGTTACTTATTTACACATGGACGTCTCTATTTTTGCAGGTCTGGCCGTTGTGCTTATCTGTCCCCCGCTTCTTTCCCGCATGAGTTTTTTGCTGAAAATGACTAGTTTGGCACAATTCTGGCATCTAGTTAGTAAAAAAAAGCTAGTACAAAAAGCAAATCTTCTCCTCGCGGTCACAATTTCTGTCTCCAATGTCACATGTTGGAGGTGTGCAATCATGAGTAAATATCACGTTGAACAGGATGGAAACACTTGGCTCCTTTGGCGACGGTGCAGAGACAAAAGCGAAACCCTTGTTGCCACGTTTCACCCGCAATCACCATCGTCCTTAGATGATAGGGCAGAAAGTCTGGCAACTGATTATTGTAAAAGGTTGAACGGCAGGACCAAGGGTTAATCTGTATTTTAGTGTCAACAAGCTGACGCCATAATATCCCCCATACTCTCCTCCCAGGCCCCTGGTGAACAACCTTCACCAGGGGCTTGTTCAATCTCAACTTTTGGGGTTAGGCCTGGTACTTTCTTCCCCCATTAGTTGCCTGAAAATACTACAAAAATCATACTATCTTCGTATTGTGATAGATTCCATGTGCATGTTGTTCTTAATGGTACACAATTTGCAAGCTTTTGAACGATATAGTCTTCATATTGGATCAAATTGTCTGCCTTACTATAAGGAAGGAGGCAACTATGCCTAGTTTAAGGATTTTTGGGGTTCTTTTACTAACGTTAGGCCTCATTGGTTTTGTAGGAGATAGTTCGTTTGTCACAGCCGGTGGGGATCCAGCAGACGCAGCCCACGAGACCCATCTGACGCATGTCAGGGGACCTGCGATAGGTTCAGATTGCGCCCAGTGTCATACGGGAACTCCCGAACAAAACAACGTAGACGATAATAGCTGCGACCCGTGCCACAGCTCGGGCGGCGTGTTCGATGGTGTCAATGACCCAAATTTCGGGGCAAAAATCAATTGGATGAATAAAGGGTCCTCTGCCACAGCCACCCAATCGCTGATATATGGAACTGGCGGGCTAAAACCAGGAAAAGAGAAATGGTGTGCGGCCTGTCATGATTCATTTGCCATTCCCTCGGGCGAGCTCGTTTTTGCGATAGACGACTTTGAGGGATATACCAGTGACAGTGAACTCAGCAGCGTCTGGATAGGCCGTCAGGATACCAAGTACGTTAAGTTGGCGGAGGCATCTGTCCCTGACCCCCAGGGCTCAGAGTCCATGGAGGTGGAAGTCTGGTGGGAAAAGACCACAAATACTTATGGTTCGTCTTCAAGGGATTATATTCCGGGTCTGAACCTGGAGGCTGCCGACTCCGTAGGCTTCTGGCTCAGAGTCGAGAGCATAACCAGGTTTAGTGATATGAAAATAAAGTTGAGAATTGAGGGAAGTGACCCGACTGTTTGGAGTATCGGTGGGGTTAATTTTGATGCCTTTAATATGCAGGCCTTGGAGTGGAAGTGGATTCAAATATCCAGAGCCAACTTCTCCAACAACGAGGACTGGAGCGCGATTGACAGGATTCAGTTTCGTGCTAACGAGAATAGCGGTACCAATTACCACGTATCATTGTGGGTTGACGACGTGAAATTTCTGAGTGCCGGCTCGGTCTCTGATGCACCCGACGTGGTTGGGGATAACCAGACACGGGGTTACTATGCCACAGGGCACCGTTTTGACTGTACATACTGCCACGACCCAAGCTCAGAGCATATGGACGGAATAAGACCGACCAGCATATATGATTATTTCACACATGACACCAACCCGACCGGCTTCAGGCTGTACAGTGATTACGGATATGGCCTGCAGTTACCGTACAACACTTATGTTCCGGGCCCAGACGGCGCCTTTGCCTTGTGCTATCAATGTCATGGCGAGTCGGTCATAACCGAGAACGCCCCTGCGGTAGATCTCGTTACTAATTTTACGGACGAGAATTGGATTGCCACAGGTCCGGATAACCTGCACTTAGAGCACATTGGCCTGACCCCAATAGTTTATCATGTAAGCTGTGTGATGTGCCACGATCCCCATGGACAGGCGAATCCTGCCATGGTTCGCACGGACGTGGGCGGTTTCCTCAACTACGATACCAACGGCTGCGAAATACCGGTGGGTGCGGACAGTGATGGAGATGGGACTGAGGATCGGCATGACCCTGACGTCAATATGGGCGGAGCACAGAAAAAAGCTCCATCGGAAAGTTATCCCATGTGTAACACGGTCTGTCATACTGTCGCGGCGCCACCAAATCCGGATTGTGCAGGGAGCAATCCATATAGTGGCGGTGTCAGCGGAATGGATGGATGGTATGAGAGGACCTATGAATACGTCCCCCATGCAGAAAACATGGACGTTGGGTCTATCTGTCTATCTGCCGGCTGTCATCCGGTGGGCCAATTGCACGCAGCACACTTCGGACCTCCCCCAGGCCCTGGTTTCCCGCTCAACGAAACCGGATGTTACAACTGTCATGCTGACGGACGACTTCAATGTGCAGATGAAGTGTTATTTGACAATTCCGACCCTAAATCTTTGGCTGAAACAACCATATGCGCCAGCGCTTTGTGTCACCCGAATCCTTAGACTGGGTAGCCTTGGCGGATGAAGGCCCCTCTCAAGGAATTAGTGATACAGGTTTCTGATCACCAGTCATATAGAACTTCCCAGTGCTCCGTGAAGGATGGATCATCCGGCATATAGCGGTAGGACATGGTCTTCCCCCTCCCAGGTCCCTGGCTTGTGGCTTCACGCCAGTATCTGAGGTAAATGGCCGGGATCAGCGTAGAGGGTTCGGGCTTTCCGGAATCACTATGTTTGACCGATTCTTCAATCCAAATCTCTTTTTGTTCAATCACCTTCCAGACCGTCCCAAACTGTTTGCTCCGCACACTCTCGCCCACATGCGGAAGTCCGAGCCTCTGGCGAAGACCCTTGAAGCTGTATTCTGAACGGGTCCCGCGGTCCAGAATCTTCTCCCCAAGTACAGCAATTCCGATAGCCCCAAGAGGTGCCGTGACAAGAATAGATAGGACTGCGACTGCCAATATCACTTCCCCTGACGCCACTCCGGCTGCCAGGGGAATGGCCCCGATGGCGGCCTGAACCGTGGCTTTCGGGATATAGGACACGATACAGAAAACCTTTTCTTTCCAATCAAAGGGCGTATTGAAAAGAGAAACGTATGTTCCAATGCTTCGAAAGAGAAGACCCACCAAAATGACAGCTGTCCCTGCCAGACCTGCTTTCCAGGCCACATGAACATTTACCTGAGCTCCAACGAGTACAAAGAGTAACAGCTCTGCAAACATCCACAATTTTCTTAGTTTCTGCGATATGATGTGGGCTATTGGTTCGGATTTCTCCAATATAATGAACCCAATGGCCATGACGCTCAAGAGGCTTGCAAAAGGAACCCACTGATTACAGGCTTCCTCCAGCCAGGTCAGGAAGATGGCAACCCCCAGTACGACAATAGTCCTTTTTGGTGGACGCCAATCATATCGTTGAAAAATGCGAACCAAGAAATATCCTGCGACAAGTCCCACAAAAATCCCAAGAACTATTGATAGCGGAATCTCAGCTATCTTGGTCCAGATCTGGACTTCTCCGCCCCCATACATCCCGAGAAAGATGGTGAAGAGAATGATCACAAATACATCATCCAGGGACGAGGCTCCCAGGATGAGCGTAGGAATACCTTTCTTGTGGCCTCTCCCACGGTCCATGAAGTCGATCATCAAAGGGACCACAACGGCAGGAGAAACAGCACCGAGTATGGCTCCAAGGATGGCAGCTTCAAGATATGTGATGCCGAGCAGTTTGGGGGCAATCCACATCACGCCGAGGATTTCGAAAACGGCAGGGACAACGCTCATGATCAGCGCTGGCCGACCCACACGGTTCAGGGTGTCTCGCCGAAGCTCGAAACCAGCACGAAGCAGGATCACGATGAGCGCAATCTTACGGAAATCTGATGAGAGTCCCATCATTTCCGGGGAGATCAGCGCGAGGACATAAGGCCCTGCCAGGCCCCCAACTATCAACATGCCTATGAGGCCGGGCAGTTTCATTTGCCTGAATAGGTAGTCGGCACTCAGGCCCAAGATGATGATCACCGCGATACTGAAAGCCATACGCTCCTCCTATAAAAAAACCCTACCTGGTCTTTCCAGATAGGGTTTGTGAGGCGGTCTTGAGACTCCTATCCTGTAACCAGGGTAGAAGTCATCAGCCCCTGAAGAAAAAAGGGCGGTTAATGGCAGACCTCATTGCCAGACCGCTTTCATATTCCGGACATGGCAGCTTTGTCAACAAGTTTATCCTGTTCAGGGCAGGTCAAACCCATATAGGGGCATTGCAAGGCTTGCTCCCATTGTTGTTCAAAGAAACAGATGGACGCACGTGGCCCGAACCCCTTAAAGCTACGCGCTTTCTGCA
>JAQYVR010000210.1 GCA_030145395.1 Desulfobacteria bacterium | reverse complement strand
TAGCCATAGCTAACACTGGAAGGGAAGTGGTCAAGGATGTCAACTACTCGGTCCGAAAGCTGATAGTAGATATGGCACAGCGTTTGACTCAGCCCAACCTTACACTCAACAGAAGGGAAACTGAAGAACGCAGAGAATGGGTGGCTGCAGAAGTCAAAGCAGTGTTGACCCAAGTCAAACAGGGAGAGATGCTCTTACGGGAAGGGGAAAAAGTAACAGAAAACGATATAGTCAAGTTAAACGCGTTAGAATCTGAAACCATAAGCGGGGAGTTGTTTACAAGCGGTGTAGGCTTTGTGCTCCTGGCCATGATGTTCTTTGTTGTCTCCTTCAATGTTAATCTTAAGGTGTACGGCGCACCGACCGTAAACAACAGAGACGTGCTGTTCTTGTGCCTAATGCTCATCATTTTGTTCTTCTTGAGCGAAGTGTCAGCCTCCCTGGCAACCAGTATCGCAGGAAGCACCCCTTATTCAATAGAAGCTTCTTCTCTCCTATACGCCATACCTGTCGCAACCGGTTCCATGACCGTCTGCCTGTTTATGGGACTACGTATAGCTCTCCCCTTTTCGCTGGCCATGGCGTTCGTCGTGGCCTTTCTATTTGAAAACCCATTCGATATGTTTCTGTTTTTCCTGCTAAGCAGCATCGTCGGGTCCTATTGGGTCCGGACCTGCAAAGAACGTGGTACCTTGATCAAAGCTGCCCTGAAGGTGGGACTGGTCAACATGCTGGTTGTCACAGGACTGCACATGTTTAAGGGGTCTGGGCTTGATTTGAACCTTGTTTGGGACTGGACGTTCAGCTTTGCAGGTGGTGTCAGTGCAGGTATCTTGGCAACAGGATTTGCTCCTGTCGTAGAAATGATGTTTGGCTATACAACAGACATCAAGTTATTGGAGTTGGCCAATTTAGACCGTCCTATCCTCCGAAAGCTCATGCTTGAGGCTCCCGGAACTTATCACCACTCCGTCGTTGTGGGCAGTCTTGTGGAGGCCGCTGCCGATGCTGTTGGCGCCAACCCGCTCCTGGCCAGGGCGAGTGGATATTACCACGATGTCGGTAAGGTCAGGAAGCCCCTTTATTTTATCGAAAACCAGGGCGGAGGCGAAAACAAACACGACAAACTGGCACCATCTATGTCGAGTCTGATACTTATCGCCCATGTAAAAGATGGTGTGGAGATAGCCAAAAATCATAAGCTTGGAAGAGCCATTATCGATATCATTCAACAGCATCATGGTACCAGCCTAATCACCTATTTCTACGAAAAGGCCAGACAGCTAAAAGGCGACGAAGCTGTAAACATGGAGCCTTTCAGACATCCGGGTCCCAAGCCGCAGACCAAAGAGGCTGGCCTCGTCCTAATGGCCGACGCAGTTGAAGCTGCTTCCAGGTCTCTTGAAAACCCTACACCGGCCCGCATCAGGGGACTTGTTCAAAAAATCATTAACAATTTGTTTCTAGATGGGCAGCTGGACGAGTGCGAACTTACCCTAAGAGATCTCCATGAAATAGCCAGGAGTTTTAACAAACTTCTAACCGGTATCCACCATCACCGAATCGAGTATCCAGATGGGGAGGCCCGGGTCGACACTGGGACCAACGGACTAAATGGAAATTCTGATAGAAGACAGGCAGGATCGTCACAGGATGGCCCACAAGAAGATCCAGAGGACGGCAAAGGCAATCTTAAACGCCTTGGAATGTCCTGAGGGAGAGTTGTCCATCCTTATTGTGGACGATGCGCAAATAGCCAGGATCAACAAGACATACTTGGGCCGGTCCGGCCCCACCAACGTAATTGCATTTCCTATGACAGAGGGCCAGTTTGGAGACATCAACCCTAACCTCTTAGGAGATGTCGTCATATCGCTCGACACAGCGGCCCGCGAGGCACGAGATGATTGTGTGTCTCTTGAATCACGATTTGATCAGCTTTTGATTCACGGGATATTGCACCTTTTTGGATTCGATCATGAGCAAACCGCAGAGGATAGTGAAATGACGGTCAAAGAGGAACAATTGCTGGAATTGTTGTAACGCGGTCCGAGAATTATTCTCATCTTTATAGGATGCAGGGTTGAGAGGTGTAATACTATGCCAGGTTTAGCAGTTAACGTTGATCATATAGCTACTCTCAGAGAAGCTAGAAAGATAGATATTCCGGACCCCGTAATCGCTGCGGCGATAGTAGAGTTGGCAGGCGCAGACGGCGTAGTTGTCCATCTCAGAGAAGATAGGCGACACATTCAGGATCGAGATGTTCGACTTCTCAGAGAAACGGTTAAGACCAAGTTGATCTTGGAAATGGCTGCAACTTCTGCAATGGTGGCCACGGCTGTGGAGATCAAGCCCGATGTCGTGACACTAGTGCCAGAAAAGCGGGAGGAGTTAACCACTGAGGGCGGCCTCGATCTGCATCTGCACAAAGACGCGGTATCCGATGCAGTCCAGGTTCTTCAGAAAGCCGAAATACCTGTGAGCATTTTCGTTGACCCTGATCTGGATCACATCAAGCTTGCTCATAGAACAAATGCCAACTTTGTAGAGATTCATACCGGAACATTCTGCGACGCAGTCACGCAAAAGGAACGTTCCGAGTGCTTCGAAAAGATTGTTAACAGCGCAAAGCTTGCTCACAAATTAAAACTTGGGGTCAATGCCGGTCACGGGTTAGGATATCAGACTGTCAAGGCGTTCAAGGGGCTTTCTGAAATCGATGAATTCAGTATCGGTCACAGCATCATTGCCCGTGCAGTTCTTGTGGGCCTGGATCGGGCTGTAAGAGAAATGATTGCACTCATCAAGGAATTATGACTGCCCGTCCGGCGGGCTTATTTCGAAATGCAGATGGCTGTCCACGGCACCAGCAGGCTAAGGGCGCACGGCGAACGGCATAAGGAAAGAACAGGGTGCCT
>JAQYVR010000172.1 GCA_030145395.1 Desulfobacteria bacterium | reverse complement strand
CTCCCGCGCTCTGTCCCAGCCCATGTCGAACTTGCCCTTGTACTTGTCGATATGGCTATCGGGCGCATGATGTGGCGAGTGCATCGAGCCCGATGCCCATAACATCATGAACGGCAGGTCTGGTTTGATCGACTTGTGACCCGTAATCCACTCAATGGCACGATCGGCAAGATCCTGGTCCAGATGCACCGATTTGCGATACGGCTCCGGCGTGTGGTCATTCCACATTACGGGCACAAACTGATGGACGTCGGCAGCCATGAACGTGTAAGCGTGCTGGAACCCTTCACCGCTCGGCCAGCGGTCGAATGGGCCGACCTGCGACACTTCGTACAACGGCGTGTGGTCCCACTTGCCGAGCGCGTAGTTGACGTAGCCTGCTTCCTGCAGGTAGTTGGCGACCGACTTGGCCGACTCGGGCATGATCGCGTTATAACCGGGGAATCCCATCGCCGTTAAGGCATGACTGCCTAAGCCAATAGAATGAGGATAACGACCAGCCATCAAAGATGCGCGGGAAGGAGAACACAGTGCCGTTGTATGGAAGTTGTTAAAACGCAGACCGTTGTCTGCCAGCTTGTCGATATTGGGTGTCTCGATCAGACCGCCGAAACTACCCACTTGGGCGAACCCAACATCATCGAGTAAGAAGATGATGACATTTGGCGAGTCCTTCTTAGGGCGCTTTTCAGGTGCCCACCATTCTTTTGAATCTTCGTATTTTTTGGCGATCACACCGCCAAAACCTTCTACCTTCTTGGTCTTTACCTGATCCTGTTCGGTCGTAACAGGTGCAACGTCAGCCGTTTTGGATACCTCTGGTGTTGCCTCCGGCCCGGACTCCTTTGCAGCATCTTGCCCGGTTTCGCCACACCCCGCGACCAGCAGGCACAGCGCTGCAAAGCAGCAAATGACAAGTTTGATTGATTTCATTTCTCCTCCCCCTTTGATTAAATGAAAAATTAACAATGAATAATGAAAAATTGAGGATTGGTTCCCTCATTGTTTTCTCTCCTTCCATTTGTAAGTGGCAAGGGCACCTTATCCTGTCGTGGCAGATCAGTCCGAATCCGTACCCCGTACCACATATTGCTTTCCAGATCAATAGTCAACAGTTCCAGACCCCTTCCCATACTTTCTAGTATCCTGAAATTCAAGATATCAAACACACATCGAAATCGGATTGGGAACAAAAAACGGGCTTTTTGAGCGTGTGTGCCAACTCTTGATTACTTTACATAATTTCTAATATTTGAAGCCGAAAGTCTTTCAAGATAACTTCCCATTATCGTTACTCGGGGAAATGTCAAGATACGAAAACCATATCGAAACCTCAAACAAAACCTCGATGCAACACCATGTCCTGCCACTACAGGTAGGAAGCCTAACCGAAAAATGGCATTTCCCGCCTCTAGAAACGTCATCTCTGTGAGGAACTTCGTGGGAGAAGGGGGTTTTAACCTGGCAAGTGTTGACCAATGCTCTTTCTTGCGCCGCCCAAACAGGCTTGTCAATTTCTTAGATTCATTATATAGGAATAGGGAGATTGAAAGGAACAGCTAAACGCTATCAAAAACAGAGCGTCGGGGCTGAAGGAGGAATGAGCGATGGAACCTGAGGATTTGACGCAACAGGAACTCAAAAAATTGTTAGCAGAATACCAGAAGAAGTTTAGGCCGGTGTTAGACAATCTGGCCACCCTCGTTGCACAGGTAGTAACTCAGAAAGACAAAGTCGCCCTCCAGTTGCTGAGTGAGTCAGTGAAGACGTTGTTGTCTGAGGCTATGGAGCGGATAGAGAGAGGCACACCAATTGGCGACCCTGACGATTTCCGCTGGCAGGTCAACTTCCACAATGACTGATCAGGATTCTACATCTCATAATGACCCTTGGGGTAAAGATATCAGATTCATATCATAACGTTTTGAGGGTGGTCGAAACTAAAGATACTATGGCATTATCTCGAATCCGGCCTGAGGTTAATGAAAGAGGGTGCCCGGTTTTAGATACAGTATGGGCATCTAGAAGGTATATCTCACTCCTGCTCCCAGGGCGTTGGATGCACCGGATACTCCGTTGTAGAGACCGAACACGCCAGAGCGATGATGTAATCGCACAAACACGTTCCAGTGTGCCTGGTTTGGCACTAGGAAAGACAGCTCCAACATCAAGTAGTGGAGGATTTTCGAAACATTATGATGTCCTTGCGCTTCGATTTCCGGATCTTCAGTTGCATAGGAAATGCCATTTCCGACGGCAAAACTGGTATCGACATAGTCGTCCCAAGGAAACGGTAGCCATCGAATCACAAGAAGAGCATTGAATTCAAAATGGTCCTGCAATTCCCAGTGCTTCACAACCTGCCCTTCTGCCTCCATGCCAATATAGTCTTTATAGGTCCAAAATTCTTTGCCGAAGACAAAGGCGCCAAGGTAGGAATTCTTATGATCAGCCTGAAGGGTGAAGACATCTCGTATGCTGCCATCGGTGACTTGTCCCCCGTAGAGACAGGCGAACCATTTCCCGTCAGCGGCAGCATTCTTTTGTCCAAGTAGAATCAAAACTAAAACTACCACCAAGACAGAACTGGCCTTGACCAATTGGATATTAAATAATTGACGAATGGAGTTAACAGATAGAGGACCTTCTTTGATATGATTATTACGGCATAGCATTTTTTCCACATTGGCGTTGCAGGGGCGAATGCCGTTTACCATACCTTGCCAAAATATTCAACATCTGGGGCCTTGCATTTTTCTATATGCCCATCACCTCTATTTCGGGAAATGTCAAGATATGAAAACCATATCGAAACCGGATTGGCAACGAAAAACGGGCTTTTTGAGGTATATCGCGACTGTATGTATCTTTACATGATCATGAAATGGAGGAAATTTAAGATAGGCGAGCGGGCCTAGAATAATCTTGTTCCTCGGACGGTCGTCTCGGCCGAAAACAGGCACTGATAGACAAAATACTGCGACAATCACCAAGGTTTATACGTTTCGTGATAATTTTTTCAATTATTTTCCCTCCTGTTTATTCCACCAACTCAAAATCACCCGGCTTCCAGGTCTTGGCGAACCAGGGATGCAGACGGCAGAAGCAGAAGGCAGCAGCGGGAAAAGCGATCTTCGCGTCTGGGCTGTCGCTCAGCCGTCCAGGTACTGCTCGATATCAAACTCATCTATCAGTTCCCGCGCCAAGAAATGCCTGGCATATTCCATGTAGACTCCGGAAGTCAGGAAGAGCTCGAAGATCTCCGGATCGATGTGGTGGTCTTTCTTCATAAAGCTCATGATGCGGATGGCTTCGCTGAGCTTCTTGGCCTTCTTGTAGGGCCGATCCTGTGCGGTCAGGGCCTCGAAGATGTCGGCAATGGCCATCATCCGTGCCGTCAGCGGCATGTCATCCCGTTTCAGGCGTCTCGGGTAACCGGTGCCATCCATTTTTTCGTGGTGGCCACCCGCAATAACAGGCACATTCCGCAGGTGCTTGGGGTACGGTAGCTTTTCCAGCATGATGACGGTCTGGACAATGTGGTCGTTGATCTTATAACGCTCTTCGTCGGTGAGCGTGCCCCGTTGAACGCACAGGTTGTATATCTCATCCCGGTTGTACATGTGCTCCGGCACATCCATCCTGAAGCCCCAGCGGTTGTCTGACGGCATCTGTTCGGCCGTCCTACGTTGGATGATGTGTTCCTCCTTTCCGGTCAGCACCTTTTCCTCCGCAGGCAATTCGGGTGCCTGTGTCCGTTCCTTGCGCGTCTTCTCCTCCCCCGAGATTCCTATGCGGTCATCGATCGTACGCATCCATACCCGTTCGGCGATCTGGCGCAGCCGTTCAATGCGTTCGGGTGCCATGAACTCGCCACCTTCATTGCTCTCGGCCACAAACGCGAACTCTTCGTCCAGCTGGCGCCACTCGCTTTCCATTTGCTGGCGAAGTGTATCACGATCTCCGCCATCGGCCACCGCCTGCCAATAGCGAATTTCCGTGTCACGCTTGAGCACTTCGAAGCGCATGCGAACCTCGTGGATACGGTCGTAGATGGTCGCCAGCTTGGTGGCCTTGTCCACCACGTACTCAGGGGTCGTGACCTTTCCGCAGTCGTGCATCCAGCCGGCGATGTGCAGGGCCTCCCACTCCTCTTCGCTAAGGTCGAAGTCCTTAAACGGAGGTGCCTGACTTTCGCAGGCCGCACGGGCTATCATCTTGGTGAGATACGGAACGCGCTGGCAGTGTGCCCCCGTATACGGTGACTTCGCATCGATAGCCCCCGCGATAAGCTTGATGAATGACTCGAGCAGTGCCTTCTGCATCTTCAGGAGATGGTGGGTTTCCATGGAGACGGCTGCAAAACCGGAGAGCGCCTCGACAAAGGCGATGTGCTCCCGGCCCGGCTCCGCCACTTCGATGCCCTCTTGTGCGACGAACAGCAGGCATAGACACCCGTTAACTTCTCGCTGCCGATTGTGCAGGGGCAGCGCGATCACTCGGATCAGGGGCGCGGCCAAGGCATCGAAGATGGCAGCGAACTGCTCACCCTGCTCTGCCTGCTTTTGCTCAAGCGTGAACACCGTGGTCTTGTCCTCACGCACCGACTGCACCAGCGCATTCCCGACCTCGTTCGTGTCTATCCGGTATGCCGGCAACGCCGCCGCCCTGATCTTAGCGTCCGATCCAGCTACGTGCACATATCCCGGCCTGAGCTCGACTTCGTCGTCGCCCACCAGATACACCAAAGCGCCATTCGCCTTACCGGCGCGCATGGTCTCTTCCGTGACACGTTCGAGCATGCGATCGAAATCCTGCTCGCCGGCAAGGGAAGTGATCAGATTGAGGAATCGGCTGATCGTGTCTTTCATCTCATTCCCGGCGAAAGCCAGGTCGTCGATCTCTTTGACCAAGGAGCGTATATGGATCGGTTTGGCGAAATCAAAGTTTCGGATGATGTCGATTTCGCCGGCCAGCTGCCGCAGAGGTTTGGCGACCCGGCTGGCAAGCAGCCACGTGATAGGCAGAGCTATGATAATGATCACGATCGTGATCAGCGCGGACTGCCGCCTGATAGTCATGGCTTCCGACAGCAGTTCTTCCTCCGGGGCAGCGATGGCCAGATAGAGCCTCACGTCGGCAGTCGTCGGCACCTCGCGGATCCCCCCAACCCAAAGCCTCTCGTTCCACTGGAAGTTTATGTGTGTCGGCCGTATGCCCGCAGTACGCACCAGTTCCTCGAGTACCGGACTTCCCAGCTGGTCGACACGTGCCATTTCCGCCCGGTCGTTCTCGTCGGTTTTCACCACCAGCCGGTCGGTTTCCCGGTACGCGAGCACCTTGCCATCCGCGTTGACCAGCACCAGTTCGGACGAAGGCGAGAACTGTTGGTCCTGCAAAGTGTGTGACAACTGCTCGAGCGTAACATCCGCTGCAACGACCCCCATTCTGTCCGGCAATCTCCTCCCCACAGTGAAGCCGACCTTGCCGATGAAGTAGTACAGGTAAGGCTCGGAGGCGACACGTCGGCTGCTTCCGATAGCACGGATATACCACGGTCTTTTCCGTGGATCGTATTCGCTTTTGCCCAGTTCGCGGCGCTCCAATTCTTTCAGCTCGGCGTCGAAGTACAGCCTGAGCATCAACGGTGTACCTGAGCTACCGGCAGTGATGTGGTCGGCAACAAAGCTCGCCTCCTTCGGCGCCTCAAAGCGCTTGCGCATGTCAGGGTTGTCTATTGGGCGGAGGATGAAGAAGTCTCCGGTGTCGTAACCAACCTGAAGCGCTGAGAGTTCACGCTTGCTATTCAGTGCTTGTCGAAACAAGGGGAGCGCTTTGAGGCGCTCCTCCAGTGTGTCCGCCTGTATGGCCGGTGACACCGACAGCAGGTCAACCATACTGGCAGCAGGGCTATAGATTCCATTGAGCCCAGCCACGACCTCCCGTGTAATATGGTCGAACAGCTCTTCGGAAGCCGACAGGATCAGTTCGGAGTTCTTGCGAAAGTTGAACCAGCCGAGGACCACGCCCACCACGACAATCAGGAGAATAAACAAGGTGGCAATATGGACGTGCAGTGGATACGGTCTACGCCTGGTTGTCCTTGAAGTCATAACGCACCTCCCCCACATAGAAAAAAGATGGAAGTCTTTATGGCATCTTCACGCTTGGGCAGGCTGTGTGGCTGTTTCTCGATCGTCACCGCATTGTTCTATAAGTACGCCTCATCCCTAAGGGTTTGAGCGCTTCAAAAAGCCTGGAGCTGATTCGTGGATCTACACTTTTGAGGCAGTCTCTCTTGCCCGTGTTCCTACTCCATTAAGACAGCTCCACGGATTGCCGTGTCCGGCAATTTCTCCGGACAAGGATATACTTGGATATATTTGACATTGACGAATGGAATCGTGAACATCATATCCTCAACTTCTAAAACGAGCTGCTTTTCATTCAGGGCTTTTTTTAACATCGTTCCAATCTTGCTGGTGTCATCCAACTGTCTGGGAAAACCGAACTTTAAATTTGTACCATCAGTAAAAAAGATAGTCATCCAGCGCTTGTCTTCCATGTTGTCTTTCCTTTGGTTTGGGTTATGTTAGGAGATAAAGGGGTCACACCCCAATTATTATTTTGTCCGTCACCCTAGTTGCACACAGGGGTTAACAGAAGTCAGGGGCTTGATATTTATATGTTTATGGAGACAGAAGCCGAGTCAACAGCGATGTCGCATAGAGTGTCACTATGGCATTATGTTAGATTTGGCCTACTTCGAGATTAATACCAGGTAGTATAAGCGCATACTGTCGCAAGGCAACCACAAGATAGGGACAAAAAAAGAGCCGATGCCATGAATATGACGCGGGGTCTGCTCATTGTAGTGACCTCAAAATCGTTTACAAAAGACCTTCTTCAATCTGATCAAGTTTTGTCAGCAAAAAGTCGGTTTCAATCCCTCATGGCTTCAAGCTTGCTGAGTTGGCTTATCTGCTCGCCATAGTTCCCCAGTTCCCAGCCTAATGTAAAAAGGAACCTTTCATCTATTTCCTCATCTCCGGAGCCAACCGTGCTATCCATGTCCCAATTGTATTGCAGCGTCGCACTAAGGCGCTTTGTCAGCGGAATGCGAAACCCCGTCCTGGTATAAATCGCGACATCCTCAGAATTAGCCATGCTCCAGAGGCCGTATTGCCAGTGAAAAAACTGCGCCCTATTATCCCAGAAATATTGGTCGTAGTCAAGTCGCCAGCTGACTGCCCCATACCCTTGATCTTCACCCTCATCGTAATCTTCACTAACGTACACAGGTCCGATTTCTATCCCTAAATTTCTTGACGGCGACTCAATGAACTGGCATCCTGGCCCCGCACCCACGACTGACCTTAGGTTAAGATCCTTGAATTCATCCGTTTCAAGGACGGTGGCAAGCCAGCCATACCATTTCTTAGTAAAAAAATGGTCGTACTTCAGAAGGCTAAAGGAGCTGTTTTCAGTCAAGACGCCAGAATCATACTCCTTGTCTAACTCGGCCGAAACGGTGTACCTGCTCTTTTCCGTGCGAACGAAAAACCGAGTATCCAAATGATATTCTTCTGAGTCGGTATTCCCTTTCTCGATGTCTACACCTGCATTGAGACGAAGCGCCCATCTATAATCAGGGGGAGGGTTAATGACTTCCACGTCATCCATATCGAATGTCCAAGGCTCCTCAGCCTTTTCTGCTTTGAGACTCAGTTTTCCATCTTCAACAGGAAACACGACCCCACGAGCGGAGGTGTCATCACTCAGCCCTACCTGAACGGATGAATCTGTCGCAATGGCTGCAATGGCGTCCCATTTGATGAACAAGTCTCCAGCGTAGGGAGTGTTAATTGTCAGCACGTTGTTTCCCATTCTTACGATGGTGCCGGAAATACGATCGCCATTTTGTAATCGGACTTCATCTGCCCTGACCGCTTTGAGCCCTACAGCGAAAACCAGAAGCACCAAAAGTGGTAACATCAGAAATATGACTCTTGACGCCTTCATCAGGATTACACCTCCAAAAGGATGATGGCTTCTCCTACCAGGGCGGAGAGACTTCCGGTTTGTACGGTCAAGCCGGAAGTCTCTCCAAGCAATTGACGGTTTTGTCAACTCTTACAATGCCCATACTGCTCCCTTTGAGTGGGAAAAGGCATGTCTCAAACAAGGAACGCTTAAACAATATGACGCGCTGATTTACGCAATTGAGTACTAGGCGCTGCGAGCCCTCATGGCTTAGGGCTGTTACAGGCCCCCTACGGCCAGTTCAACACGTCGATTTAAACGGCGGCCTTCTTCAGTGCTGTTGTCGGCGACTGGATTCAGTTGGCCAAACCAGAGGCGTACGATCCTGTCTGAGGATATGTTGTGATTGCTCGCAAGATAGTCGGCCACAATGTCGGTCCTTTTGAGTGACAGCCCGAGATTATACTCTTCACTACCCTTATTGCACGCATACCCTGCAAGCACTACGTATGCAGCTGGATGCCCCTGCATGAATTCTGCAAGCACATCGAGCTCCCCACTCATTTCCGGGCGGATCTCAGCCTTGTCAAAGTCAAACAGGATATTGTCCACCTTGACACCGGCAAGTTTGGTTTCTGTTGTTGTTTCAACGGTTGCTTTTGCGCTAACCACATACAGCATGCCGGTGTTATACTCCGGCCTACTGATAAACGCTTCAAAGGGAATAACTCTTGCGCAAAAGTTTACTGAAGCAATGTTCTCTAATACTTTCATGCTTGCTGCATCGTCTGCTGTGCTGATAACACAGAAACATACGTTGTACTTCTCGGCCAATGCTTTTGCTATCGCGCCAGGTGGCTTTCCCGCCATGTCCATATAAGTGCCGTCAGTGATAACAAACACCACCGTCCTGCCGGACAGATTTTTCAACACCGATTCAAGCTCGCGAAGCCCGCTTTGCAGCAACGTAGGGCCGCTCGCCTTGTCCGGCAGGCTCGCGAGCGCTTCAGCGAACTTCTCGCGGTTATAGGGCTGCACAGGATAAACAGGCTTCCATGGGGTATACACATACAAGCCCATCTTGTGCCCCAGATCCGGAAAATACTCACCTCTCTCTTTAAGGGACTTAATAAGGACTTCATACCTGGACATCTCCGTGTCCAAATACGGGTCGTTCATTGTGCCCGAAGCATCTAATAGTATGATCCCGTTGTCCGCCGTCTTGATGAGATGTTCTTTCATAACAATTTTTTGTGTGAAATCCTCCTTGGTTAAAACCTCGAAGGCCTGGACATCCGTGGCGATTAGTCCCGTCAAAATCACTCCACAAATCAGTGTTACAATCAAAAGACTCCTCTTCATGGTAATATCCTCCTTTGTATGGGGTTTATTGTTTCTGATCCTTAATGGCCGAACATTAGTTACTCCTTACCCTCCTTCCTGGATTCTACTATGCTTATGAATCCAACTCGGACCAGCTTGCGTCCAGGCGACCCTTCACGCTAATGCGGTAGGTGGCCCGAGTCTCTAATTTGAAAACTGCGGTGACCACAAGATCTTGAGTTTCAGCTGTGGGGGTTCTGCTTTTCGCATCAAGATGCCTAGTGAGGTCGTTACGCTTCAAATTTGCCATTGGAGACAGAGCCAGGTAGATATCGAAACTCCGGTCATGCCCAAAAGCCAAGCCAAAAAGCTTTACTTCTGCCCTAATGTAACAAATTCTCCGCCTTGTACTGTGATCAGATAGAGTTTGCGATGTGCATCTCCGTACTCATCTATCGTAATGGGTCCCTGCAAACCCTCAAATGTTCTTAGCCTTACAATGGTTTCACCGAGCATGGCAGGATCACTGTTCGTTGATAGTGCCGTGAAGAGTATCTTGGCTGCCTCATAGCCAGACATGCTGGCACGATTTGGATCTACTCCGAAACGATTCTTGAAACGTTTCCTGAAATCAGCAAAGGCCGCGGCTTGGGAATGTCTGTCAAACGAATCAGTCAAAACAACTCCTTCCGCGGCAATGCCTGCGTCCTTAACAAAGTCCCCACTCATGGCCCACGGGCTGCTCAATATACGAACTTCAGAACTGAGTCTTCTAAGCTGTGAGCATAAGGAGGCTGAAGCCTCTGGGCTAGCTACTAACAGGACCCCGTCCGGTCTAACTTCCAAAATGCGGTCTACTAATCTAGGCAAATTAAGGTGAGAACCTGGTGCAAAACCCTCGGCAGTCAAACTACCTCCATGTTTTTCAAACTCAGACCTGGAAAAGTCGTACCATTCCTGCGTATAAGCCTTGTTTGAAACATCATGTACTACTACCATCTTTCTGAGCCCCATTGTCTCAAAAGCAAAATTTGAAAAATTCTGTATCAATTCCTTGCTGGAAGGTTGGATTCTGAAGAAGTGGTCATCCAGCATAGAGAGCTGGTTCGTAGTGGTGGTTGGGCTAATCATGTGCACCTTCTGTTCGTTAATCATTGGAACAGCGACAATAGACATGGCGCTGGTCATATGGCCGATAATTGCAACAACACCTTCTTCTATCAATTGTTTATCAACCATGAGAGCAGTCTCAGGATAGCTCATGTCGTCCTTGACAATCAGTTCAACGGGCCTGCCACCGATTCCCCCGGCTCGGTTTATTTCCTCTGTCGCCAGCATGACACCGTTCTGCCCTGATGTGCCGAGGTCTGAATGGTCACCTATTAGCCCTCCAACAAAGCCAACTTTAATGGGTTGTTTTCCCTTTTGACACCCTGTAACAGACCACAAGAATACAGCTATTGCAGAAAGAGTAATGGCAGAGGAAATCAAACTCATTCTTCTGCCTTTTCGAACAGATACCTTCATAGTCTCTTCCTCCCTATATTGTGGTTTCTGCATCGGTCTCTTGTGAAACAGATGAGATAAGGGCACATACCACATTTACTCCTTCTTGTCCAATTTGGTGAACTTGGGTCCTTCCATCTTCAGATGGTACATCAGCGCCTTTTGGCGAATAACAAAGCCAACAATGGGGCCCTTAACATTGGTGGTGTCAATAGATCCACCGGCTCAGAACTTTATCAGGGCCACTGAGCCATCAACACTCGCTTGCCA
>JAQYVR010000145.1 GCA_030145395.1 Desulfobacteria bacterium | reverse complement strand
CCAGTATGAACCCGAGATTAAAAATGTTGGAACCAACAACGTTGCTGACCGATATATCTGATAGCCCTCTGACGGCAGCATTGATGGTAACAGCAAACTCGGGGGCAGAGGTCCCCATGGCGACTATGGTCAGACCAATGGTTAGGTCAGACATACGGAGTTTGTGGGCAATACGGACCGCTGAGTCTACAAGCCAATGGGACCCCTTCCACAGCAAACCCATAGATATGGCTATCAACACCAGATCTAACGAAACACTCATGGCGATTGTCCTGATGTGCTATCAAAGGGAAGGGCAAATTGCGGCAGGGCCGCTGACTTGATGAGGGAGTCGACATGCTTCGTGAACTTGTCCGACAGCCTCATGTAGTGATTTGCCTCGTTGATGCGTCCCCGCTTCAGACACCCTGATGCATAGATCGCGCACTTGTTTCTCAAGGCCTCAACGGTGGCGCGATATTGACTTGAATTCAGCACATCGCTTTCAAGGATCTTCTTAAGGGCCTTGATGCGAAATCGGTCGGCGCCCCATCTCTTGGAAAGTTGATCAGCATGTCCGCCGTGCTTGATCACAAGCGGAGTCTCGATCAGATATACGGGGAACCGGCAGGAGGTCCTCAACCAGAGGTCATAGTCTTCGCATATTGGGAACGTTTCATCAAAGGCACCTATCTTGTCAAACAAGCAACGCTTCATCATCACGGCAGAGGGACTTACGATACATAGTTCCAGAGATTGTTCAAAGATCATCCCGGAATACTTTTTGTGCCGTTTCTTGGGATTGACATGATTGCCGTTTCTTATCCAGATTTCTTCGGTTTGACAAATCAGCGCATCAGGGCGGGAACTAAAAAAGTCAACCTGGGCTGAGAGCTTTCCGGGCAGCCACAAATCGTCGGAGTCCAAAAACGTGATAAGGTGACCTACGGACCGGGCTATACCAGCATTTCGAGCAGCACTAACCCCTCGATGGTCTTGCCTTACCACGCAGATTTGTGGATAGGATTGGAGTATTTCCGGAGTAGTGTCTATTGACCCATCATCTACCACAACCATTTCGAAATCGTGAAAGTCTTGGGCCAAGACCGAGTCAATGGCTCTTTTGAGAGCCCAGGCGCGGTTGTAGGCAGGAATAATGACGCTTACAGCAGGCATGGATGGATTATCCTAGAACATAATGCAGGAGAAATCTCAAACGGTTTTGATCGGACGGTGCTTATTATTTGCTTGAAATAGCAGGTTCCATGTGTTAGGTCTGCCGCAAAATGAAAGTTGCCTGTGGGCAGTGGTGATTATGAACATCGCCCTTATGGCAACCGAATGCGTGTTTGATACAAAATCCGGTTTGGGGGAAGTCTATTAAACTGTTAAATTCACTCCTTGGGGCCATTTCCAACGATTTGGCCATTGATCTGGGCACTGCCAATACGCTTGTGTATGTCAAGGGGAAGGGGATAGTGCTTAGCGAACCATCTGTTGTAGCTGTTCGCACCGATAACCGGTACAAGAACAGAGTCTTCGCGGTAGGGGCAGACGCTAAACGGATGCTGGGACGGACACCGGGAAACATTGTTGCCATTCGTCCTTTGAAAGATGGGGTCATTGCCGATTTTGAGGTGGCCGAAGCGATGTTGCGACATTTCATCCGACAGGTGCATAACCGCAGGACCCTCGTACGGCCCAGGATTATCATTGCCGTCCCGTCTGGAATTACCCAGGTCGAGAAGCGCGCTGTGACGGAATCTGCGGAATCAGCAGGCGCCCGAGAGGTATTTCTTATTGAGGAGCCTATGGCCGGGGCCATCGGTGCTGGCCTCCCGATAACAGAGCCCACTTGTAATATGATTGTGGATATCGGGGGTGGCACGACTGAGGTGGCCGTTATATCCCTGGGTGGGATCGTTTTCTGCCGCACGCTTCGGGTGGGTGGGGACAAGATGGACGAGGCCATTATACAGTATATTAAACGCAAGTATAACCTTTTGATCGGAGAAAGAACATCGGAACTGATCAAGACCTCTATCGGCAATGCATTCCCTGATCCGGACAACTTGGAGACCATTGAGGTGAAGGGGAGGGACCTGGTATCGGGCATACCAAAGATTCTTGCCATAGATTCGGAAGAGATACGCATTGCCATCTCCGAGCAGATCGAGTCTATTGTTGAAAGTGTCAAAGTATGTCTGGAACAGACCCCGCCGGAGTTGGCAGCAGACATCGTCGACAGGGGGATTGTTATGACCGGAGGCGGGTCGCTGCTCAAGAATCTGGACAGATTGCTCCGAGAAGAGACCCATTTGCCCATTACGGTGACCGAGGACCCACTTTCTACTGTTGTCCTGGGGTCAGGCAAGGCTTTGGAGAATATTTCCATCTTAAGGGAAGTTATGATCCAGTGATAAAAAAGTTCCTTGCCGTGACGTCATGATGGGTCCCCAACAAAAAACCCTATCCTGCTTCATACATGAGACATGTTTTCAAGAAAGTCGGTAAGGATTCTATGTGTCATCCTTCTTGCCTTGATCAACATTGTCATCCTTTCTGTTAGCGCCAAGCATCCCCACGGTTACACAAAAGTTGATAGAGTGGTCATGGCGGGCATAGTGCCTTTCCAAGAAGGTACAACTCGCGGCATGCGTTTTTGTCGGCGTGTATGGCATCGGTATTTCTATTTGATTGGAGTCCGGGAGGAATGCGATCGTCTCAAGAGAATTCTCGCCAAAGCTGAGATAGAAAGAAGCCGATATCTGGAATCTGAGTTGGCCTGCGAGCGCCTCCAAGAGCTACTCGAGGTGAAATCCGAGGTCCCCCGCCAACTGCTCTCTGCCCAGGTTGCAGGGCTCGACCCGTCTGGTTGGTCCAAGACGATTGTTATTAATAGGGGGTCCAGGGATGGGGTTACCAAAGGGATGGCGGTGATAGCCCCGGGAGGAGTAGTGGGCCATGTTATTAAGTGCTTTGATTGGTCTGCTCAGGTGTTGCTAGTCATTGACCGCAGCAGTGCCATAGATGCACTCGTTCAGCGAACCCGCTTTCGAGGAATTGTTGAAGGGGAAACGGATGAGACCTGCCGTCTCAAATACGTCGTGAGAAAGGCGGACGTTAAGATTGGAGATACGGTGATATCGTCAGGACTCGACGGTCTCTTCCCCAAGGGTCTTCCGGTGGGTACAGTCTCGGATATTTCCAGGCCCACGTCAGGGCTATTTCAGGAAGTGAAAGTGCGGCCGTTTGTCAATTTCACAAAATTAGAGGATGTGCTGGTCATACTGGAATGACCTTATAGACACCTCGCGCACCTAGATAGAGTTCCATTTGAAAGGACATGAGGGTTTTCTTTCTATACTGCATGGTCGGATTGACCACGGTTGTGGGACAGACCACTATCCTGAGGATCCCCTTGTTCAGCAATGTCTTCTACGACCTGATAATTCCACTTGTTGTTTTCTTGGGGCTCCGTCTTCGTGACGGGAGAGGTGTTTCGCTGGTCATAATTCTTGGCCTTGTCATGGACTTGCTTTCTGGCGGAATATTCGGGCTCTACCTCAGTACCTATTTCTGGATATTCCTGTCCGTCAAGGGTGTTTCAAAGTACTTTCATGTAGACGACACCATGTTTCAGGGGATTCTGATTGCCCTGTGCGTTCTCGGGCAGCACCTGGTGTTTTGTGCTTTGTTGGCACCCCCCTGGAAAGGGGCTCAACTGCTGGCCGCTCAGATGCCCCCTGTTTTGCTGCAGACTGTCCTGGCTGTACTCACAGGCGGTGGTGTGCTTACGTTTTTAGCATGGCTTCAAACCCGATTTGGCACGCCCTCGTCAGCTGCTCAAAAGGAAGGAGCGGATTTTCTGAACAGGTGATGGATAACTATCTGCACACAGTCAGCAATGATTGGTACAGGCAGAGGATCACCGGGGCACTGGTGTGCGTTCTTGCGGCCTTTCTAATTCTTTTGGCTCGCCTCTATTATCTACAGATTATTGAGGGGCCAGGGTTAAGGCAACGGTCCCAAGACAACTGGTTCAGGGTTCATAGTGTAGCTCCGATGCGGGGTTTGATCTTTGATCGCGCTGGCGCTCTGCTCGTGGACAACCGTCCGCGTTTTGACGTTTCTATCCTGTCGAGAGAGGCCAGGGATCCTGAAGGGGTTGTCCAGAACCTCTCAGGGCTCTTAGATATTCCAAGTGAGCCCCTCCTGGCAAAACTCGCTGAAGCCAGGGGAACCCCCTTCTTTAAACCAATTCTCTTAAGTCGCGACATAAGCCGTGACGCCGTGGCGACCATAGAAGCCCACAAGCTTGAGCTTCCCGGGATTGTAATATCCGTGGAGCCTACACGTCATTATATAGAGGGCGAACGAGCCCCCCATCTCATCGGATATCTGAGTGAAATCAGCCCGGAGGAGCTGCGAAGTGGCGCCTTGCCTGACAACAGCGGAGGTGATTTCATTGGGAAATTTGGGGTAGAAAAGGCCTACGAAACTTATTTTCATGGAAAGCGAGGGACACGACACGTTGAGGTCAACGCCCTTGGCCAGCTAACAAGGGTCCTCAAGACAGAGGAGGCGCAACCCGGCAAGAATATCTATCTCACACTGGACATTCGGCTTCAGCGCACAGCTGAATCATTACTTGCGGGAAAGGTGGGGACGGCCTTGGCCATGGATCCTTCCAATGGTCATGTATTGGCAATGGGGGTCTCTCCTGCCTTTGATCCGAATGCATTTGTGGTGGGCATGACGCACGAGTCGTGGAACGAACTCGTTTCGAATCCGTTTCGGCCGTTGGAGAACAAGGCTATTCAAGGACAGTATCCCCCAGGATCAGTTTACAAGATTGTAGCTGCCATTGCCGGGCTGGAAGAAGGGGTGATAACTGAGCATACAACACTCTACTGTGGGGGGTCCTACACATATGGCAACCGCACCTTTCGTTGCTGGAAACGGCGCGGACACGGATTCATGGACGCGACAAATGCCTTGGCCCAATCATGTGATGTCTTTTTTTATCAGGTCGGCGAGAAATTGGGGGTGGATCGATTGGCGAAATATGCCAGGGCTTGCGGCCTGGGTTCCCCAACCGGGATTGACCTTGACAAAGAGTCAAGAGGTCTGGTTCCTACCAAAGAGTGGAAGTTAAGGCGGTTAGGGGTGCCATGGCAGGGAGGAGAGACCCTTTCCGTGACGATCGGTCAGGGATTTAACCTCGTTACACCGGTCCAGATGCTCGGCCTGATATCTGCTGTTGCCAATGGGGGAACAAGGCACAAGCCATTAGTTATTAGGCGGATTGAGTTCCCGGACGGCTCGCCCGTGGAAGAACAGGCGCCGGTCTCTTTGGGAACGCTCCCTGCTTCGAAAAATACGCTTCGGGTTGTAAGAAATGGCTTGATGGATGCAGTCAACAAACCCACGGGAACAGGATGGATTGCACGCATTGCCGGCATTGACGTGGCTGGCAAGACCGGAACGGCCCAAGTCGTAGGGATGCCGGATGATGACGACAAAAAAAAGAAGGCAGTTGAGAGCATAGAACATTATCACAGGGATCATGGTTGGTTTGTCGCTTTTGCGCCGGCGAAAGAACCCAGGGTGGCTGTGGCGGTGCTGATAGAACACGGAGGGCATGGTTCAACATCAGCGGCCCCCGTTGCAAGGGAGATGATCAGGACATATCTGGAGGATTTAGGGATTAAGGAATTGAAGATTGATAATTGAAGATTGAACCGCAACAGCGAGCGCATTCCCCGCAGCTTGCTGCAGGGTTCTTCAAAAGTATGAGATTTGAAATTATCTGTTTAAATTTTAGGCACTTTAGCTCACTTTAGGCACCTTTGCTCACTTATCATGATTGATCGAAGACTATTACAACATTTTGATTGGCTTTTCTTGGGTCTGACCTTGGTGATCGGTGGGATTGGTATACTAGCCCTTTACAGTGCGGTGAATGCCAATGCGGACATGACCGAGGTAGGAAGACTTGTCTATGTGAAACAGTCGTATTGGCTAGGAATTAGCAGCGGCGTGATGATTCTATTGCTTTTGTTCAGCTACAGATGGCTGAGCCGCATGGCATTCCCAATATATGGTGCCTCAATAGTGCTGCTGCTGACCGTATTTTTCTTGGGGAAAGAGGTTTCGGGTTCCCAGCGCTGGCTTGTTTTGGGTCCGGTCTCGATTCAACCATCAGAGATGATGAAGATCTCGTTGGCAATTATGCTGGCGCGATATTTTTCTGAGAGCGCCACTAAGGACGGCTTTTCTCTTCAGGGTCTTTGGAAGCCGCTAATCTGGACCATACTCCCATTTGTCTTAATTCTTAAACAGCCGGACTTGGGTACGGGCCTCATTCTACTCCTGATAGCGGGAAGCGTAACAGTATTTGTGAAGATTGAACGCAGATCTCTTCTATGCCTGACTGCAGCCGGGATTGCGGTCTCCGGGATGGCTTGGTTTTTCCTGAAAGGATATCAGAAACAGCGGATCTCGGCATTTCTCGACCCACAGGGGGATCCATTGGGTGCGGGGTATCATATTATACAGTCAAAAATTGCGGTCGGCTCAGGATTGTTTTTCGGCAAGGGATTCTTAAAGGGTACACAGAATGCCCTTTCTTTTATCCCCGAGCAACATACAGACTTTATTTTTTCAGTGTTGGCTGAAGAATGGGGATTCTTGGGTTCAGTTACGATCATTATACTGTATCTCCTCTTGATCATATGGGGCCTTAGCGTGGCCGTGCGTTCCAAGGACCCCTTCGGCACCGTTCTGGCTGTTGGTCTCACGAGTATGATATTTTGGCAGACGTTCATTAATGTCGCCATGGTGCTGGCCTTGCTTCCCGTGGTTGGTGTTCCCCTGCCTTTGATCAGTTACGGGGGGTCTTCGATGCTGGCAAACATGGTTGCAATAGGGATCTTGTTAAACATCAGTATGCGTAGGTTCTTGTTCAAAGATTGACGGCTGCGCTAAAAGTCCATCTGCGGTGTTCCGCATCCTCCCCGCCCTGAACGGCGTGGATGTTCGAAGAGGCGAAGACCAATATTCACGCCATGAACTCCATTGAGTCATACGCGCCAGCAAAAAAAGAAAAAAACCTTTGACAATGTGCTCTCATTGGTGATATGGACGGTCAACTTTTTGTGTGAGTGTGTCGACTAATTCCTTTAGTTTTTTGTAAATCCTCCAGATTTGAAATTGGGAGTTTGGTATGGCAATTATTCCTGATTGGACACTGTTTTTACAGATGGCAAATTTCATTGTGCTCATTATTATCCTGAATGTAGTTTGCTATAAACCTATTCGTAAGATCTTAATAGAAAGAAAGAAGAAGGTTCAAGGCTACGAGGAAGGCATTCAGGCGCTTCACGACGACGCTGCGGAAAGTGAACAGACCTTTGAGACAAAGGTTGGTGAGGCCAAGGTAAGAGGCTTTCAGGAGAAAGGGTCTCTGGTAGAAGCCGGCCAGGATGAGGAAAAGCGCCTTCTGGATGAAATAAACGAGAAGGCGCAGGCGGATTTGGAGGCTATCCGGGCTCAGATTGCCAAGGATGCCGATGATGCCAGGCTTAGCCTAAAGGGAGAGACAGAAGCTTTCTCTGCAGCGATTGCTCAAAAGATATTAGGGAGGGCTGTGTCATGAAAGCGTTCACGAGGATGAGAAAGGCGCGCCATGTGATCAGCCTTTTCGGCGTTATTACGGTTCTTTTTGCTTTTGGATTGGCTTGGGCTTCTTCAGGTGGTGGAGAGGTCGAGATGGTCAAGCATTTTGGCATCGAAATGCCGTTTAAGAGCTGGGACCTCATCTTTCGTCTCATGAACTTCGGCGTGCTTGCCGGGGCGCTGGTTTTTCTTTTGAGGAAACCGCTGGCTAAAGCTCTTGAGGCCCGGCGTCAAGGGATCAAGGACCAGTTGGACGACCTGGAGAAACAGAAGCAGGAGGCGGAAAGCCAGCTTGCCGAATACAAGGAGAGATTTGGTCGTATAGACCAGGAAGTGGAGAAAATCGTAGCTGACTACATCCAGCAGGGTGAGGCAGCAAAGGCAAAGATCCTTGAGGAGGCGAAAGCCGGGGCTGAAAAGCTGCGAGAACAGGCAAAGAAGAACATTGAGCATGAATTTAAGGCTGCAAAGCAGCAACTCAAGGCCGAGATGGGCGAGCAGGCTGTGGCTATGGCAGAAGAAATAATCAAGAAGCATATCAAGGACGAAGATCAAAATCGCATAATTGATGAATACTTGACAAAGGTGGTGGTGGCTCAGTGATAAGTCTTAGGATCGCCAGACGGTATGCCAAGGCCCTGATGGCCATTGGTAAAGAAGACGGTCAGGCAGAGACGTACAAAGAAGAGTTGGGCGGCTTTGTGAAGCTCCTGGAGGAGCAGAAGGAGTTTGAACAAGCGATTTCCAATCCGCTGTATGATGCTGCGGGCCGGAAAAGGGTCTTGCAGGCGGTGGTAGAGCGTTCAGGGCTCTCGCGAGTCATGGCCTCCTTCCTGTTCTTGTTGTTTGACAAGGGCAGGATACAATATTTGGGGGACATATATGACTTTTATGAGAAGCTGACCGACGAACTCGCCAACATTGTCCGTGCCGATCTTGTGTCGGCTACGGATCTCGCCGAGGAGACGATTGAGAAGATTCGGGCTGCGCTGGCTCAAAAGACCGGGAAAGAGGTAAAGATGGATGTCAGTGTTGACCCGGGCCTGGTCGGTGGTGCAGTGACCAAGATCGGGGATTTGGTGTTGGATGGGAGCGTTAGAACCCAACTTAAGACTTTAAAAGAATCTTTGCAAAGGAGTGAGGTTATCTGATGGAAATTAGAGCCGAAGAAATCAGCGACATTATTAAGGGTCAGATTCAAGACTACGACAAGAAGGTAGACGTCAGCGAAACAGGGACCATCTTGTCCGTGGGAGACGGTATCGCCAGGGTATATGGTGTGGAAAAGGCCATGTCCATGGAGCTTCTTGAGTTTCCACACGGGATCATGGGCCTTGTCCTCAATTTGGAGGAGGACAATGTGGGTGTGGCGATCATGGGTGAAGACATCGAACTACAGGAAGGCGATATCTGCAAGAGGACCGGCAAGATCGCCGAGGTGCCCGTAGGGGATGCGATCTTAGGACGTGTGGTGGACTCCTTGGGGGCTCCCTTGGATGGGAAAGGCCCTATCGAGACCACGGAGACGCGCCGTGTGGAGATGATCGCCCCCGGTGTTATTGCCCGCCAGTCGGTGAACGAACCGATGTACACAGGCCTGAAGGCTATCGACGCCATGACGCCTGTAGGACGCGGACAGCGTGAGCTCATCATTGGCGACCGTCAGATCGGAAAAACAGCCATTGGTGTGGACGCGATCATCAACCAAAAAGGCCAGGATGTGGTCTGCATTTATGTGGCGTGTGGCCAGAAGAAATCGACCGTTGCTCAGGTTGTGGAAGTTCTGGAAAAAGCCGGAGCCATGGAATACACTGTTGTGATAGCGGCCTGTGCCAGTGACCCGGCTACCCTCCAGTACATCGGCCCCTTTTCGGGCTGTGCCATGGGTGAGTATTATCGGGACAACGGGAAACATGCCTTGATCATTTATGATGACCTTTCGAAACAGGCCGCGTCCTATCGCCAGATTTCTCTTCTCTTGAGACGACCTCCCGGGCGTGAAGCCTATCCCGGCGATATTTTCTTCAACCACTCCAGGCTCCTTGAGCGGGCAGCCAAGCTGAACGACGAATTGGGTGCCGGTTCCCTGACAGCGCTTCCCATTATCGAAACACAGGCAGGTGATGTTTCCGCCTTTATTCCCACGAACGTTATTTCCATTACAGACGGGCAGATCTATCTGGAGCCGGCTCTTTTCTTCTCAGGTGTGCGTCCGGCTATCAACGTGGGCCTTTCTGTTTCTCGCGTGGGGGGTGCGGCACAAGTCAAGGCGATGAAGCAGGTGGCGGGTTCATTGCGTCTCGATCTGGCTCAGTTTCGTGAACTGGAAGCCTTTGCCGCGTTCGGAAGTGACTTGGATAAGGCGACGCAACAGCAGTTGACGCGCGGGACGCGCCTTGTAGAAATCCTGAAACAACCGCAATATGATCCTCTTAGCCTGGAAAAACAGGTGACGATTCTGTATGCGGGAACAAAGGGTTTCCTGGATAAGTATCCCATAGAGGTCCTGGGCAAGTACGAGGCCGGACTCTACCCGTTTATGGAGAGCAAATATCCTCAGGTTTTTAGCGAGCTGGCGGAAAAGCAAGAGATCAGCGAAGCGCTGGACAAGACCATGGCAGAGGCTATTGCTGCATACGATGAGGAGTTCAAGGACACGATCAAGTAGTCGGTGTAATATAGGGGTAACGTATGGCGACACTCAAGGATATAGAGAGACAGATCGGAGCGGTCAAGAAGACGCAGAAGATCACCAAGGCCATGAACATGGTGGCAGCCTCAAAACTGCGAGGAGCCCAGGATAAGATGGAGGCATTCAGGCCTTACGCCCTGAAATTTGCCGAGGTGCTGGGCAGTTTGGCGGAACGCATAGAAGCAGACGAGGAGCATCTCCCACCCCTTCTTGCGCCCCGGACAGAGGTTAAGACCGTTGATTTAATCGTCATGACATCTGATCGAGGTCTATGCGGGAGTTTTAATACAAACCTTATTGCCAAGGCGGAGAAGTTTTTGAAGGAAAAGGCTGATCAGGGTGTTGAGGTACGCTTCATCTGCGCGGGCAAAAAAGGACGGGATTATTTTCGCCGCAAAAAACATAACATAATCGACGAACACATTGGGGTGGTGGGCGCAAGGTTCGGCTTCAACGTCGCCGTAAATTCCGGCCGGGAGATGATTGACAGCTTCCTGGCAGAGGAAACCGATGAAGTTTACATGCTTTATTCCGAGTTTGTGTCCATGGCAAAACAGGCTCCGACCGTGAAGCAGCTTCTGCCCATTGCAGGTGTTGAAAAGGTCGAGGAAGATCAAGAAGCTGCTGATGAGGTTTATGTTGCGGAACATATCTGTGAGCCTTCTGCAGAGGAGCTCATGGCCGAAATGCTTCCCAAGCAGGTCTATGTCCAGGTATACAGGGGATTGCTGGAAACATCCACCAGTGAACATGCGGCTCGCATGGCGGCAATGGACAATGCCACGACCAACTGTAAGGAAATGGTCACCTCGCTTACCTTGATTTACAACAAGGCTCGCCAGGCGGCCATTACGGCAGAGCTCATGGATATCGTGGGCGGTGCAGAGGCCCTGAAAGGCTAGTCTGAGCCTTAAATATAAGTCTAAATAAGTTTAAAAGCATACGGGAGGTTGAGAGCATGGCTGAAATAGTGAACACGGGAACAATTAACCAGGTCATCGGCAACGTGGTCGATGTGGAGTTTCCAGAAGGGCAACTCCCCCTGATCTACACGGCGCTGCTGGTTACCAATCCGGGGATCGATGATGTTGAGGACAACCTGGTTCTGGAAGTGGCGCAGCACTTGGGCGACAGGGTAGTGCGCACCATTGCCATGGACATGACGGACGGTCTGGTCAGGGGCATGGACGTGAGGAACACCGGCAAGGATATCCAGATGCCTGTGGGTGAAGCCGGTCTGGGAAGAGTGCTGAACGTTGTGGGACGGCCTGTGGACGGGCTGGGTCCTGTAAACGCGGAGAAGACCCTTCCGATCCATCGCCCGGCCCCAGCGTTTACCGAACAGGATACCAGCGTAAACGTCCTCGAGAGTGGTATTAAGGTTTTGGACTTGCTGGTGCCATTTCCCAGAGGTGGGAAAATGGGTATGTTCGGTGGTGCCGGTGTGGGCAAGACGGTTATCATGATGGAAATGGTCAACAACATCGCCAAGCAACACGGTGGTATCTCCGTGTTTGCCGGCGTGGGGGAACGGACCCGCGAAGGAAATGACCTGTATCACGAAATGAAGGATTCCGGCGTTCTTCCCAGGGCTGCCTTGATTTACGGACAGATGACGGAACCGCCGGGGGCGCGTGCCCGCGTGGCCTTGTCGGCCCTCACCGCGGCAGAGTATTTCAGGGACGAGGAAGGCAAGGATGTTCTAATGTTCATTGACAACATCTTCCGTTTTACCCAGGCTGGCGCAGAGGTTTCATCCCTGCTCGGGCGGATGCCCTCCGCTGTTGGATACCAGCCTACGTTGGCGGTCGATCTTGGCGAGTTGCAGGAGCGTATTACGTCTACGACCAAGGGTTCCATCACTGCAGTGCAATGCGTCTATGTGCCCGCAGACGACCTGACAGACCCGGCCCCGGCAACGACCTTTGCCCACCTTGACGGCACTGTGGTCCTTTCCAGACAGATCGTGGAGCTCGGGATCTATCCGGCTGTTGACCCTCTCGATTCGGTCTCCCGCATTTTGGATCCCATGGTTCTGGGCGAAGAGCACTACACCATTGCCCGGACGGTCCAGGTAATCTTGCAGAAGTACAAGGATCTCCAGGATATTATCGCCATTCTCGGCATGGACGAGCTTTCTGACGAAGACAAACAGACTGTAGGACGGGCCCGTAGGATCCAGCGGTTCCTCTCTCAGCCCTTCCACGTAGCCGAATCCTTTACCGGCAAGGCGGGCGCATATTGCAAGGTCGAAGATACCGTCAAGGGCTTCAAAGGGATCTGCGACGGGGACTACGATGAGCTTCCCGAGCAGGCCTTCTATATGGTCGGCGGCATCGATGAAGTAGTGGCCAAAGCTGAAGAAATGGCAGCCGTGGAATAGCGTTCAAGGATAAGGTGAAATTATGGCAGGCAGTATCAATCTAGAAGTTGTGACCCCTGATCAATCCGTTGTCAGCGAAGAGGCCCAAATGGTAGTCGCACCTGGAGCATTCGGCGAATTTGGCGTCTTGCCTGGCCATACGACGTTCCTGACAAGTTTGAGTTTAGGGATGATCAGGTACAAGGACCAGAGCGGCAGTGAACGGCTTGTGTTTGTGAACGGCGGCTTTGCGGAAGTGATGCAGGATACGGTAACAATTTTGGCCGAATCTGCCGAGCGACGAAGAGATATAGATCTCGAGCGAGCCAGGGCTGCTGTGAAGCGGGCGGAAGAGCGCTTAGCTGAAGCCAGCAAAAAGGAAGACGTTGATTTTAGGCGTGCCCACGTTTCATTACAGCGGGCAATTACTCGGCTAAAGGTCGCAGAGACCAGATAAATATTAGAATATACGAACCAATGCAGGGGCAAGTCGATTGACTTGCCCCTTCTTTTTTGGCAAAATGTAACTATTCAGGTTCAAAGTTCCAATTCAGCCGTCGTAGCCACAGGCTACTATGGCGAAGTCGGCGGTTCACGGTTCAAGCCTGCCCTGGTGCGACGTAACGTGTGATTCAACACGGTTTTTCTGGGCACTACAACCAAGGATTCTATGAAAAGGACTGATAAACCAGTTCTGGGCCAGGGGTTAGGGAGCGATGACGATTGAACGGTTTGAAGATATTCAGGCATGGCAACTGGCACCTGTCTGCCGTCGCACAGGCAGGCGTGAATTGACTCGAAAAGTGTATCGTCTAACAAAGTAGCCAACCGTGAACTGTGAACCTGACAACCTGAGTAGTTACGGCAAAATCAATATATGCAAGATGTAGCTGCCATCATATTGGCTGCGGGGGAGGGGACCCGCATGCGGTCGAACCGGGCCAAGGTTCTTCATGAGATAGTTGGAGTCCCTATGATCCGATATGTGGTAGAAACCGCCCTATCTGTGATGAACGATGTTGTGGTGGTGATAGGCCATCAGGCCGAGGGCGTTCGCAAGGTACTGGAACCTTACCCGATGCTTCGTTTTGCAGTTCAGGAGGAACAACTCGGTACGGGACATGCGGTGACATGTGCCATGCCACAGGTTCCAGCCAGGATTCAGGATGTTGTAGTCTTGTGCGGAGACACTCCACTCATAAAGCCGACCACAGTGCGTTCTCTGATTGATAAACACGGAGCCCGCGAGAGCTATTTGAGCCTCGTAACAACGACGCTCACCGAACCTTCCGGATATGGGAGGATTGTTCTTGACGCACAGGGGAATCCTATACGTATTGTGGAAGAGGCAGACGCCAGCGAATCGGAGAAGAAAATCGGGCTGGTCAACACCGGAACCTACTGTATCAAAAAAGATTTCTTAAAAAGAGCCTTGGCAGGTTTGAAGAGTGACAATGCCCAGGATGAGTTATATTTGACCGATGTAGTAGAAGGGGCTTATCAAGAGGGCAAACCCGCTGCCCTGTTGGAGGTTGCTGACACTGTTCAGGTAATTGGTGTGAATACCAGAGAAGAACTGGCAAGGGCCGAGGGGTTTGTTTTGTCGAAACGTTATCGGAGCAGCCCAAAATCCCCTTGACTTTTGTGGGACGGTTTATCTATAGTGAGTTATATTTATTAAGGAAAGCTGCCAAGCGGTTTTAGGGGGAATTGTGGAGGAGCAGAGTTTTAGCGGGCAATTCACGGAGCTGGAAGACAGGATAAAGGAAGTAATTGAGACATATCGTGATTTTGCACAAACAAAGTCAGCATTGGAAGCCAGAATATATGAGCTTGAAGACGCACTGAAGACCAAGGTGGCAGCTGAACAACAGTACGTTGAAGAGAAGTCGATTATTGGGGCCAAAATAGAGGGCCTGTTGAGCAGACTGGATCAGGCTGCTGGACGGGATGTATGAGACAGATCGCCAGGAGACTCTAAACCGAAGAGACCTTCTTGTGGACCGCTTAATCAGCATAGAATTATTTGGGCAGGCGCACACTTTTAAAACAAAGGGTGAAGTTTCGGAGGTCCAGGAAGTTGCAGATTATGTAGCCGGGCAGGTGGAAAAGGCCGGGGCCGCTGCTGAGGCTCCCAGCAAACTGGACACGCTCATACTTGCCGCTCTGAACATTGCCAACGAATATTTTGAAATCAGGCGAAGTCGGCAAGAACTTATAACGGATATAGATCAACGCTGTAAGATTTTAGTTGAACATATCGATAACAACGTTTAGGCAATACGGGCGAGACCCCTGCCGTGTTCGTGATCGGTAGAATTTTTTTGAGCCAACACATACTCAAACGGGAACCTTCTCTTACTTTGGTGTGCAAGTTCTGGATCTTACAGAAAAGCCTAAAGGAGTAACAAGGTGCCCACCTATTCAAAGAGGTTCTTGAGAATCTGCTGACACGACATGGTGGTGGTACCCTTCATTATAAATGATGTATTATGAAAGCAAGACCGTTTGTGCTGAGATATAATTGGAACGCAAGAATACCATGCCTCTCGCGACAAAGAGGTGTCTTCCAATTGGTTTGTGGCAAGCGAAATAATTGCAAGGCTTTCCATGGCTTTGTATGAGAGGATATGCTAGAAAGATGTCTGGAACCAGCCACAAACTTTCAAGCCGCAATATGGCCTCAGCCTACGCTCTGCTCATTTAGAGTCTTTCCATTGTGTCTCGCTTCCATCGGTATCTCGCCTGTTAACGTTTTGTAATTTCGTTTGTAAGACCAATGCGCTCAAGTCATAAAGGGCGCTCAATACATATAGGGGGGATACCACTATGGAAATCACCTCAGTCATATTTCTGGGTGTTATTGTCTTCGCTGGAGGTTTTGCCCTTGCCTTCTGGATTCGTACCAGGCTGACGGCAGGCAAGATTAGGGCTGCGGATGACGAAGCCCGCAAGATCGCAGCGGCGGCCAAAAAGGAATGCGACACCATGCGGAAGGAAGCCAATCTTTCCGCAAAAGATAAACTCTACCAAATGAAGGTGGAGTTTGAGAATGAGACAAAGGACGTGCGATCGGAGCTCAAAGGCATGCAGAAACGCCTTGTGCAAAAGGAAGAGAACATTGATCGGAAGACAGAGCAACTGGAGCGTCGTGATGCGGGAATATCCAAAAAGGAACAGCAGATTGGCGACAGGGGAAAAAGGTTGCATGAACAAGAAGAGAAGAGCAAGGCATTGATTGAGGAACAAAAAATTCAACTGGAGCGGATCTCAGGCTTGACAGGCGATGAGGCAAAAGATCTCTTGATCAAGGCCATGGAGAATGAGGCCCGTTATGAAGCGGCCAAACTTATTAAGCGCATTGAAAGCGAGAGTCGAGAACAGGCTGATCGCAAGGCCAAGAAGATTATTGCAGGCGCCATACAGCGCTATGCCGGCGATTATGTAGCGGAAAAGACGGTGTCAGTGGTTAACCTGCCGAGCGACGAAATGAAGGGCCGTATTATCGGCCGGGAAGGGCGTAACATAAGGGCACTAGAAGCTGCCACAGGGATCGACCTCATCATAGATGATACGCCAGAAGCTGTCATCCTGTCGGGGTTTAACCCTGTGAGACGTGAGGTGGCTCGCGTTTCTTTAGAGCGGCTCATAAGCGATGGACGCATCCATCCCGCGAGAATAGAAGAAACGGTCAAGAAGGTTTCCCAGGAGATGGATGCTGAAATACGAGAAGCTGGTGAGCAGGCGGCATTCGACCTTGGCGTCCATGGCATTCATGCCGAATTAATTCAGCACATAGGAAAACTGAAGTTCAGGACAAGCTACGGGCAAAATGTATTACGCCACTCCATGGAGGTGGGGTTCTTGTGCGGTATCATGGCTGCCGAGCTGAGATTGAACGTGAAACAGGCGAAGAGAGTGGGACTCTTGCACGATATAGGAAAGGCAGTAGATCACGAGGTGGAGGGACCCCATGCTTTAATCGGTGGAAACCTGGCAAAGAAATACGGAGAGCCGCCCCGGGTCGTTCATTCCGTTTCGGCCCACCATGAAGATATCCCCCCCGCGTCTATTCTGGCAGTCCTGGTGCAGGCAGCAGACACCCTGTCAGGTGCTCGGCCAGGTGCACGAAGAGAAATCCTGGAGACATATGTAAAACGCCTTGAGGAGCTGGAAAGGCTTGCAAAGTCTTTCACAGGTGTTAGTAAATCCTATGCAATTCAAGCAGGCCGAGAGGTACGAATTATTGTGGAGAGTCAGACGGTTTCGGATGCCGAGGCTATTCTGCTCAGCCGTGATATAGCGAAGAAGATTGAGGAGTCCATGTCATATCCCGGCCAGATCAAAGTGACTGTAATTCGAGAAACCCGTGCAGTGGAATATGCGAAGTAGCCCGCTTGCTCTGCAATCGGACTGGAATAGTGGAATAATGGAAGAATGGAATGATGGGAAAAGAACGCTAAAAGAATAGTTGTTCAATTGTTTTCCTTCGTTTGAACCCAATATTCCAGTATTCCAGCAGACCATTCTTCCTTTGGTTAAATGAATTCTATTGTTCCTCTTGTGACTGGAGAGAGAGTAAACTCGTGAAGAACGTCTTGGATGTGTTGACAGAGCGTGGTTTTGTTGAACAGACCACGGGCGATGAGTCCGTCTCTAATCTGCTCAAGGGTCCTCCCACCACGTGCTACATCGGTTTTGATCCCACGGCTTCGAGCTTTCATGTTGGTAGCTTGATCCCGATTATGGCGTTGGCGCACATGCAGCGCCATGGACACCGCCCTATCGCCCTGGTTGGCGGGGGTACTGCACTGGTCGGGGACCCGAGCGGCAAGACAGAGATGCGACAGATGTTGACGCCTCGTCAGGTGAATCAGAATGCCAGGGGACTTAAAAAGCAATTGGCCAAGTTTATAAGCTTTGAGAATGAACAAGCTGCCCTTGTAAACAACGCCAAGTGGCTGAAGCAACTTAGATATATCTCCTTTCTTAGAGATTATGGACGTCATTTCAGTGTGAATCGAATGTTAACCAGTGAGTCGTGTCGACTGCGCCTTAATACAGAGAGCGGGCTAAACTTCATTGAATTCAACTATGTCCTTCTGCAAGCCTATGATTTTCTATATTTGTATAGAACTGAGAACTGTGTTTTGCAGATGGGAGGGGCTGACCAGTGGGGAAACATTGTAGCGGGTATTGAACTGATAAGGCGCGCAGAAAGAGGGACAGCCTGTGGGATCACTTTTCCCCTCATAACAACCAGCTCCGGGGAGAAGATGGGCAAGACCGCACAGGGATCTGTATGGCTCGATCCGGAACGTACATCACCTTATGATTATTATCAATTCTGGATCAATACGGCCGATGATGACGTCATACGATTTTTGTCTTTCTTCACATTCTTGCCTTTGGCTGAAATTGAGACAGCCCAAAGTCTAAAAGGATCCGATTTAAATGCAGCCAAAACAGTATTAGCTTTTGAGGCTACGAAACTGGTTCACGGACAGAATGCAGCCAAGGAGGCTCTTACAGCCTCTTTCAGCTTGTTCGGTATGCGGGCCGTGGATTCACATATTCTTCCCTCGAGCTCCATACCGAGGGACTTAGGTTCGAGTGAAATGGAAGCTATCCCCACAACGGTGATTGACCCCGTTCGGTTGGATACGGGTGTGCCGGCGTTTGAGTTGTTTGATGAGGTTAACCTCTGTGCAAGCCGTGGGGAAGCCAGGCGACTTATACGGCAGGGTGGGGCATACGTTAATGATAAGCGAATCCAAAAATTTGATTCGATAGTCGGCCATCACGACCTGAATGAAGGAGAACTTTTGTTGAGGGCCGGGAAGAAGCGGTATCACAGGATCAGATTGAAAAATAAATGACGCTTGCCATTCAATACAAGAAAAAACTTGAAAAAATGTGTTGACAGGGCAAATTCCTATATATAGAATGTATTCATAATTTATAGGGGGGTTTGACAAGCCAGGAATTGGCATGGGAGGTGTTTTGCGCCCTTGTTGAGCCTCTTTTGATCTTTGAAAACTAGATAGCGAGAATGTAATAAGTCGGGTTCTCCAACAATTTTTAACAATTTCAATTGGAGAGTTTGATCCTGGCTCAGAATGAACGCTGGCGGCGTGCTTAACACATGCAAGTCGTACGAGAAATCTCCTGCTTGCAGGAGAGAGTAAAGTGGCGAACGGGTGAGTAACGCGTGGGTAATCTACCCCCGAATTTGGGATAACATTGCGAAAGCGATGCTAATACCGGATGGCATCTTGTGACTTAGGTTGTCAAGATTAAAGGTGGCCTCTACATGTAAGCTACCGTTTGGGGATGAGCCCGCGTGCCATTAGCTTGTTGGTGGGGTAATGGCCTACCAAGGCAACTATGGCTAGCTGGTCTGAGAGGATGATCAGCCACACTGGAACTGAGATACGGTCCAGACTCCTACGGGAGGCAGCAGTGAGGAATCTTGCGCAATGGGGGAAACCCTGACGCAGCAACGCCGTGTGAGTGATGAAGGCTTTCGAGTCGTAAAGCTCTGTCAAGTGGGAAGAACCTGCCGGATGTTAATACCATCAGGCACTGACGGTACCACTGGAGGAAGCACCGGCTAACTCCGTGCCAGCTGCCGCGGTATGACGGAGGGTGCAAGCGTTATTCTGTATTTCTGGTCGTTAAGTGCGCGTAGGCTGCTCTTTAAGTCAGGCGTGAAAGCCCGGGGCTCAACCCCGGAAGTGCGTTTGAAACTGAAGAGCTTGAGTACGGGAGAGGGAAGTGGAATTCCTGGTGTAGAGGTGAAATTCGTAGATATCAGGAGGAACACCGGTGGCGAAGGCGACTTCCTGGACCGATACTGACGCTGAGGCGCGAAAGCGTGGGGAGCAAACAGGATTAGAGACCCTGGTAGTCCACGCCGTAAACGATGGATGCTTGGTGTGGGGTTCATTTACGAGCTCCGTGCCGTAGCTAACGCGATAAGCATCCCGCCTGGGGAGTACGGTCGCAAGACTAAAACTCAAAGGAATTGACGGGGGCCCGCACAAGCGGTGGAGTATGTGGTTTAATTCGACGCAACGCGAAGAACCTTACCCAGGTTTGACATCCCGTGCCAGACATGGAAACATGGTTTTTCCTTCGGGAACACGGTGACAGGTGCTGCATGGCTGTCGTCAGCTCGTGTCGTGAGGTGTTGGGTTAAGTCCCGCAACGAGCGCAACCCCTATCGTTAGTTGCTAGCAGTTCGGCTGAGCACTCTAGCGAGACTG
>JAQYVR010000080.1 GCA_030145395.1 Desulfobacteria bacterium | reverse complement strand
CGCTTGGACCTGATTGGTAGTGAAAACACCGGCTGCACAGGCAGGCACTTCAGAGAAGATCATGCCCAGATCCTTCTTGCCATCCTTTTTCAGCCCGGCGGCCACGGCACCAGCAACAAATCCTGGAACTTCCAGTTTCATTTTTAACCTAAACCCCATATTGTCCGTCCAGAAGTGGTGGGTCTTGTCCTGAGACAAAGCCGCACAGAGATTTCTACCACAGTCCCCCAGGGACGTCGGGATACGTTCGGAGAACGCCGCTTATCGGGAAAAGATCCACTGATGGATGAAAACTGATTATTTCCCGCAACACTTCTTGTATTTCTTCCCACTGCCACACGGGCAGGGCTGATTACGGCCCACTTTCTCTTTGGAACGCCGCACCGGTTTTTTTGCTTCCTCACCCCCGTGTGAAAAAACGAGCTTGTCCTGCTCAGCCTTTTCCCGTGCAGCTATCTTCTCAGGTCGAGCAATCTGAACACGAAACAGGAACTTCACTGTTTCGTCCTTGATTCGCTCAACCATCTCCGTAAACATTGCAAAGCCTTCCCGCTTATAAACAACCAGCGGGTCCTGCTGGGCATAACCTCGGAGCCCTATCCCTTCTTTCAGATGATCCATAGCAAGGAGATTTTCCTTCCAGAGATTGTCCACCACCTGAAGAACGATCATCTGCTCCAGCCCTCGAAACTCCTCGGCCCCAAAATCCGCCTCCTTCTCTTCATATATCTTAATAGCCGATTCAAAGATCGATTCAGCAAGTCCATCCCGGGCGAGGCCGTCCCTGGTAGAGCGGTCTGTCTTGAAATGGAAACCAAATTGGAAGTAAGCGGCTTCCTTTAGGCCTTTCCAATCCCATTCTTCAGGGAGAACTTTTTCATCCGCAAACCTGTCGGCAATGGTTTCCGATAATTCCCTTATCATCTCTTCAATGTCGGGCTTGAGACTTTCCCCACTCAAAGCCTCACGACGTTGCTTATAGATTACCTCTCGCTGCTGATTCATAACATCATCATACTTCAGAAGCTGTTTCCGTATTTCAAAGTTGTGCCCTTCCACCTTGCGTTGGGCATTCTCTATGGCCTTGCTGATCATGCCATGCTCAATCGGCTCACCTTCCTCCATGCCAAGCCGAGCCATGATAGATCCCATCCGCTCGCCCCCGAATATACGCAATAGATCGTCCTCCATGGAGAGATAGAATCGTGAGGATCCTTCGTCCCCCTGACGGCCGGATCGACCTCGTAGCTGGTTGTCAATTCGTCTACTCTCATGCCGTTCAGTTCCGAGGATGTGAAGGCCTCCGAGTTCCTTGACCCCTTCGCCAAGAACAATGTCCGTACCGCGCCCAGCCATGTTGGTGGATATGGTTAAATTCCCTTTTTGGCCCGCCATGGCCACAATTTCAGCCTCCCGCTCGTGATTCTTGGCATTTAAAACCTCGTGTTTGATCCCCGTTTTGGAGAGCATGCGACTCAGTTCCTCCGATTTCTCAATAGAGATGGTTCCCACGAGCACAGGCTGTCCATTCTTGTGAAGTTCCCCGATTTCTTCAACCACTGCCTTAAATTTTTCGACTTCAGTCTTGTAGATAACGTCCGGATAGTCTATTCTAATCATCGATGCGTTAGTCGGGATGACTATGACATCCAGGTCGTAGATCTTCTTGAATTCAGGAGCTTCGGTGTCGGCAGTCCCTGTCATGCCGGCCAACTTGTCATACATTCTGAAGTAATTCTGGAAAGTGATAGTCGCCAAGGTCTGGTTCTCCTCAGCCACGGTCACCCCCTCTTTTGCCTCAACAGCCTGATGCAACCCGTCGCTCCATCGTCTACCTGGCATCATTCGGCCGGTGAATTCATCCACGATGACCACCTGCCCGTCGTTGACCACATATTGCACGTCCCTGTCGAATAACCAGTACGCCTTGATCAGCTGCCGTGTAACATGAAACCTTTCGGAGGCTGCACGGTGAAAGGCTTCGGCCTTCCGGCTCTGTGTCCTCTTTTCCATGCTGGTTAATTGATCGTTTTCGTCGATCTTTCCTAACTCCTCGTCAAGGTCTGGTACGATATAATCATCAACGTGCCCACCATAGATCAGCTTGAGACCTTTCTCGGTAAGTTCAACGAGATTCTGATTCTCATCAACGGTGCAAAGAAGGTCCTGATCAATCTGAGGAAGCAGTTTATCGGTGGACAGCTGGCCTTCGAGTTTATCCAACCGTTTCTTAAACCCTGTCTGCTTTGCAATCAAATCTAAAAACCGAGCATTCTTGGGATCTCCCCGTTTGACCTTCAGCAAAAGCTCAAGGACACCATCTGTGTCACCTTCTTCCTCAAGACCTTTCACTGCATTATTCAGCATGGAGCTTATTATGCGATCCTGATGCTGTTTCAGCTTGATAACCTGTGGCTTC
>JAQYVR010000010.1 GCA_030145395.1 Desulfobacteria bacterium | reverse complement strand
TTGAGACGGCTTCTAGTCCTGTTGCTCCTTTCCACGCTTTTACCAAGCCTGGTTTTCACTTTCTGACAGTCCCATATGAAAGACCGGCTGCAATCAATAACGATTACGCTTCTGTAAGAGCTCCAGATACAAAGCGCGCGAGTCTTGAGGAATGAGGCGTATTGATAGCTACGCCGCAATGACGAAAGATGAAGCGGAACGCAGTAGATGGGGTTGTTACGGAAGCGTCAGATGTTGAAGCGGAAGGTGATGAGATCACCGTCTTGAACAATGTAGGTCTTTCCCTCCAAGCGAACCTGCCCCTCCTTCTTAGCCTGCTGGTATGTCCCTGCAGCCACAAGCTCGTCATAGGCAAGAACTTCGGCACGGATGAACCCCTTTTCCATGTCGGAATGAATAACCCCGGCCGCATCCAAGGCCGCGGTCCCTTTGGGAACCATCCAGGCGCGTACCTCCTTGCGAACCACGGTGAAAAAGGTGATCAGGCCCAACACGCCGCAGGAATGCCGAATCACCCTCTCCATGGCCGAGCCCTTGATATGATATGCAGTCAGAAACTCTGCGGCCTCTTCAGGAGACAATTCTCCAAGCTCCATTTCCAGTTTTCCTCTGACCATGAGCGGTTCGTAAGGTCCAGATGGCTCGTCCCATAATGGAGAGGTTTCATCTTCATCGTCGTTGTTGAACAGAACAAGGACCGGCTTGGCTGAAAGAAGTGTATACCCTTTCAACAGGTGAGCGCCGGCAAGTTCAGGCTTATCCCGTAGCGGCGTCTGGCCTTCAAGCATCCGCAGACTCTCTTCCAGCAGCCGATGCTCCTCAGCACTTATGTCTTTGCCCCGCTTCTTATCAAGATCGAGACGTTCGATTCGCGTTTCAACCACAATAAGATCGGCAAAGATCATGTCAGTTTCAAGTTTCAGAAAATCTTCCTGCGGGTGTGGAGCCTCCCCTCCTGGCTGGTGAAAATTTCGCACCACATGGATCATGGCATCGCAAGTACGGACATCATTCCAAAAGCCCTCATCACCCTGCCCATCCGGTTTGTAGGTCTCACCATGCGGGAGCACGTATTCGAGCTGGGCATAGACAGTCTTGTCCGGTGTGAAAAGTCTTTTCAAGGCATCGACCCTCTGGTCCGGCACCCGGACCGTAATAATGCTATACCCCTTCTGGGATCGTTGTTCAGGCTTGCTCTGTGTCAAAGCCTGCAAGATCGTCGACTTACCCGATCCTGGAAGACCTATGATTCCAAGTCTCATATCTGGCGGTTACACTCCTCGTGGATTCACATTAAACGATCATAACATGGCGATAGCTGCATTTCTACCGCCGTTCGCCCGCCCGCTCCTGGTATCGAACAGCACCGGAAGCCTGGACGCAAACAAGGCAAGAATTGTCATCCCCCGTAAATTTCACGCACCACCTTCTGGAACCAGGGGGGTTTCTGGACTACCACATATACCAGAATCATACCTAGAATCGGGAAGGGGATCACAGCATCCACAACCGCGAACCCGAACAAACCTAAGAGACATTTTGTCTTGAGCGCCATGGGCACCTCCTGCAACCAGCTTCGTTGTATTATGAGACGAGAGCAAGACATTTGCAACCCCCTTCGTTCAGCCGTAACTCCCAGATTCTCCAATACACGGCAGGCCAAAACACTATATCCCCTTGGCCTGTCAGCCGATCTCTATTCATGACACGTATCGGGAGGATTGACACATAATCGCATTTCTCGTATGTTCCAAACGCTTAAGGTTAATGGTAGTACAAGAGGAACTGCGTCAGTTCCCGAGACTCCAACAGCTCTGATAGGTTACCATGAAACTCCTCTTCTTCTATGCCCCGTCCTTCTGGTTTAAGACGTTCAAGAAGGTGCTGCCCCAGGCACCCCACCAGGACATGGAGGCGACCTGTGAGAAAGCAGTCGTTGTGTTTTATCAGGTGGAGGCTGAAGATGTCGAAAGGCGTGGAAAGATACTGACCAAATTTATCAAGAATATCAAGTGGCTGGCTGGCAAGTTCACTTCCAAGACCATCGTCCTCCACTCTTTCAATCACCTTTCTACAAGCAAGGCGCCCCCTGAGTTTGCCGAAGCCTTTGTCGAGGAGGGGCGTGAACGCCTGGAAAAAAGCGGTTACCGTGTCACGGTAACCCCCTTCGGCTATCTTAATGAATGGAAGCTTCATGTTGCCGGAGACTCCCTTGCCAAGGTCTTCAAGGAATTGTGAACACCCCTGCAAGAGAGACACCATGCAAGAGACACATTACCATGAACGACGGGCCTTTTGGTGCTCCCCGGTTCTCCCTCATCATCCCAGCTTACAATGAAGAGGCGTACCTGCCGTGGCTATTGGATACGGTGGATGAAGCCCGGGCCCGCTACGTCGGTGGGCCAGAAGCCATCGAAGTGGTCGTTGCCGACAACGCCTCCACCGACGGTACGAGGCAGGTTGCCCGGAGACGAGGCTGCAGACTGGTCCATGTGGAGAAGCGCGTCATCGCCGCAGTCCGAAATGGCGGAGCTTCCGAAGCCCGGGGTCGTGTGTTCGCCTTCGTGGATGCAGATACCCTGATTCACCCCGACACCTTTAATGCCATCGACCGCGCCCTATCGACCGGCTCAGTCGTTGCTGGAGCAACCGGGGTAAAGCTGGACCGGATGTCATTGGGCATTGCCACAGCCTACATTGTCCTGGTACCCATGGTATGGGCCACCGGCATGGACACCGGAGTTGTGTTCTGTCGCCGGGAGAATTTCCGGGCAGTGGGAGGCTACAACGAAAAAAGGCTCTTTGCAGAAGATGTCCAGTTCTTATTGGACTTGAAGCGGTTGGGCCGAACCCGCAGCCAGAAGTTGGCCCGGGTCACTTCGGCCAAAGCCATCGCCTCGACACGGAAGTTCGATAAACATGGCGATTGGCACTATATCTGGATGATGTTCCGTTCCCTGTATTGGCTGCTGCTTTCGCCGCACTCTTTGGACAAGTTCGCTTTGACCTACTGGTACGACAATCGTCGCCGCGTGCCTCCAGCCGGTGGCGATGATGCTAACCATAGCAGGAAAAGAGAGTAAAAAGGTTTGTATACAATGTGTTTAGCCAAAAAATGCGCGATCTTACCATCGGACTCTAATTATAGTCAGCCCGAAGATAGTATGGCATCTCTCCATACGGGACAAAATGCTGTCATCCTTAGATATTTGCGCACATGTGCAGGCTTGGCCTTGGGAGCCCGCCTCTTACATGCCCTGTATCCCATCCATCCTCTTCGGGTTCAGTTTGACAACCCGAGACCCCTTGACATATAAGTCTTTTAGGTGACAAAGGTCCGAGTTTATCGCAACCCAAATTAGGATAGGGTCGTTAACTACATGCCCCAGGCTCCACGTATTCCATCCATGAGTGGTTTGTCCCGAGCTTTCTTGCGATGTGACGTCAAGACGGAGGAACCTTTCGATGGCTCGTAAGCCGACCTATGAAGAACTGGAACAAAGGGTCAAGGCATTGGAGAAGGCTGCCGCTGACCGCAACAGGGCAGAGGAGGCACTGAGAGAGAGCGAGGAAAAATGCAGGCTGACATTTGAAAATGCAGTCGATGCCATATTTTGGGCAGATCCTGAGACAGGCCTGATTACGAACTGTAATAGAGCGGCACAAGACCTTTTGGGAAAGAGGAGGAAAGAAATTGTAGGACAACATCAGACAAGCCTTCATCCACCCGAAAAAATTGAATATTACAGCAACATGTTCGAAAAACATATAGAAGAAAAAGGATCGGTTGATGATGAAGGAGAGGTCATAACCAAATCCGGGGAAATAATCCCCGTCCATATAACAGCCTCTTTAACTTTGATTCGAGGAAAACCAGTCGTCCAAGGCATCTTTCGTGACATTACAGAACGTAGGCAAGCAGAGAAAAAACTGCGGCATGGCGAAGAAAAGTACAGTGCCTTGGTAGAGAACTCCTTGACCGGCATATATATCGACCAGGACAAGAAGATCGTCTTTGCCAACAGCAGATTTGCCGAGATTTACAGGTACACAAAAGAAGAGTTGATAGGTGTTGAAGCCTGGAAGCTAGTTCATCATGAGGACAGAGACTTGACGAATGAAATAAGGGCAATGAGGCTGAAGGGAGGAGAGGCGCCGTCGGAATACGAGGCGAGAGGCCTCACAAGACTGGGTGAAACCATATGGATCAGGAGGAGGAACACCCTGATAGAGTACGATGGAAGGCCTGCCATATTAGGCAACATTGTGGATATTACCGAACAAAAAGGGATAGAGGAAAAGCTACGTAATATAAACCAGGAACTCGAAAATTTTGTCGACATTGTCTCCCATGACCTGAAAGTCCCCATAATCGCCATTCAGGGGTTTTCTTCTCGTCTGCTCAAAAACTATCAAGACAAATTGGAGGACAAGGGCCGAAAGTACGTTGACCAAATCAGGACTAGTGCCAATCGAATGGAGGCATTGGTCTCTGATCTCTTGGCCTTGTCAAGAATCGGCCAGGTGGTCTCAGACTTTGCGGATGTCTCTTCCCTCAAGATAGTAAAGAAGGTGGTATCATCTCTCAAACACAGCCTGAAGGAAGACGGGATAGAGCTTATTGTCGGGAAGAACTTTCCGAATATCCACTGTGATCAAGAAAGAATCTATCAGGTTTTCGAGAATCTGCTTGTAAATGCCATCAAGTTTGTGCGAGGCACCAAGAATCCCAGGATCGAGATAGGATACGAGGATAAGGGAGGGTTCCATCAGTTTTTCATAAAGGATAATGGCATCGGGATTGATCCGACGTATCATCAAAAAATATTTGAGAGTTTCCGCCGGTTGAAAGAAATAAAAGATCAGCAAGGAACGGGTTTAGGTCTGGCAATTGTTGACAGGATTGTAGAGAACCACGGTGGAAAGGTCTGGGTAGAGTCCCAGAAGGCCAAGGGGGCAACATTTTATTTTACAATACCTAAGACATTCCGACCCGGTTAGGCATCCTTGAAATCTCTGGCGGGGATTCCTCTGCCACAAACAAAGCGTATCCTTCGAAGGAATCAGACGTGACGAAAGTCTTTGCAGTTGGCCCTCAAGACGGCACCCGGTATAAAACCATGTTTGATGACACATGGAGTCATAGTCTGGCCTATGAGTTCAATTACCGGGTAATGGGGCTTGTATCAAAATAGTCGAGGGACCTATGGCACAGGATATCTCTTTGGACGAGCGGATTATTTTTGCCCTTGATGTATCAAACGCAGATGACGCTAAGCGGTGGGTCGAAACCCTGGAAGCCCATACCAAGTTTTTCAAGGTGGGTCTTCAGCTCTTTCTTGGAGGAGGCTTTGACATCATCGACTGGATATTGAAGAGGAACTTGAAGGTCTTTATAGATCTCAAATTCTTTGATGTGCCCGAAACAGTGAAATTGGCAGTCGCCGCCCTTGCGGACAGAGGCGTCACCTTCGCCACAGTACACGGAAACGATGCCATGCTGAGGGCTGCGGTGGAAACCGCACAAGGTGTGCAGATTCTTGCGGTGACCGTCCTTACAAGCTTGGACGAAGCAGACATGAGAGACCTTGGTTTTGAATGCTCCATATCAGATCTTGTGTTTTCACGTGCAAGGCGAGCCCTTGAAATTGGCTGCAGTGGGGTAATTTCTTCGGGTCTCGAAGCGGCCAGGTTAAGAAAAGAGCTTGGAGACGGCTTCCTTGTCGTTGTCCCGGGAATCCGCCCCGTAAGAAACGTTGATGATCAGAAGCGCACAGTGGATGTCAGGGGGGCGTTTGAAAACGGGGCGGATTATATTGTGGTAGGCCGCCCCATAAGGGATGCTGCCGACCCGGTTGCCATAATAAAAAGTATGCAGTCACAGATTCAATCGGTACTTTCAAGTTCCTGACGGGACATAAATACCACAAGAGAAAGAAGGTTCTTAAGGAGGCATAATGGCCAAGAAAAAGCGCACTACGAGAAAACAACTCTTGAAAGAGCCGGATGAGTTTCTTACCTTTTCGGGTAAGGCCATTCAGTTTGTATCCAACAATCAACGGCCGGTTATTGGCGTCTTGGTCGGAGTGGTTGTCCTTGTCCTGGCTTTTGCCGGGTTTGGGTATTTTTCAAGGCTATCCGAACGAAAGGCTTATGCCATGTTTGAACGAGGACGTTCTCACTATTCGGCTGATATCACGGGGGAAAAAACGTCACTATCACAGGAAAAAGCCAGTGAACAGTTCGAGAAGGTTCTCAGAAAATATCCATCAACCAACGCGGCGAATTTGACTCTAATCGCGTATGCAGACATGAGCTATCGGGAGCATGATTATGATAAGGCCGTCGATCTATATCAGAAGGCACTAAGTGCTTTTTCAAGGGATGAGGCGATTCAAAAACTCATCTGGAATGGCCTGGCACATGCCTATGAGGCCAAGAAGGCCTACAAGCTTGCCGCAGAACACTTTGAAAAGATTACAGATTCCCAAGATAATTTTATGAAGGGGGATGCTTACTACAACCTGGCGCGGATGATGGAAGCCCTGAATCATCAAGAAGAGGCCCTTGAAGCATACAACAAGGTGATTGAGGCTCATCCCGACTCGATCGGCTTTCGGATAGCCAAAGACAAGGTGGTTCGTTTAAAGGATTCCTTGGAGGCTTCTGAACAGCCTGTATCTCAAGACTGACCGGGCCCAAAAACAGATTATTCCCTTGACATTAGCCAAGAAATCCTCTATGGCATCACTGCAATGAGGTGGTGCTATTGCTTTGCAGATTTTGCGAGAGCGCTTTTTGGGCGATCCCGATTTTTTTTTGGGAAGTCTGCCCATGGGTCTGCGTAGGATCTACAGCCGCTGACCAACACCAACCATGGGTAGACGCAGAAAAACGCCCCATGGTTTTTTTGTGTTTTTAGCAAGCACAGGCCATGGGGCAGAGCTCCGTGGCCTGTTTGATTCTGTGTGTGCAGGAAGATTGCAGGTAAAAAGCCTTGAGATGGGAAGGAGTTACAGGACATGATCCGTGATGAAGAGTTTGAGACCCTCCCACGGAAAGCCCTGGAAGCTATAAAGCTGAGGCGACTCCAGCACCTGGCTGAAAGGGTTTACGCCACGGTTCCATTCTATAAGAAGGCCTTTGATGAAAAGGGTGTAAAGCCGGATGATATCACGTCCCTTGAGGACCTGCAAAACCTCCCCTTTACCTTGAAGCAGGATTTGCGGGACAATTATCCGTTTGGCATGTTTGCCTCGCCAATGGAAGACGTGGTACGTATCCACGCCTCCTCAGGAACGACCGGTAAGCCCACAGTCGTCGGTTACACCCGCCAAGATATTGACACATGGTCAGAGCTTATGGCTCGCACCCTCGCCGCTGCGGGTACCCACAAGGAAGACATTGTCCATAACGCATACGGGTACGGGCTCTTTACTGGAGGTCTGGGTTTTCACTATGGCGCCGAGCGATTAGGAGCGTCAGTTATTCCGGTCTCTGGCGGCAACACAAAAAGACAGGTTTTGTTGATGAAGGACTTCGGCCCTACGGTCTTGACCTGCACCCCTTCTTACGCCCTCCGTCTATGTGAGGTGGCAGCAGACGAAGGTGTCGATTTCAAATCGCTCAAATTCAGGTTGGGCGTTTGCGGTGCGGAGCCATGGAGTGAACATATGCGTGCGGAGATTGAGAACAAGCTGGGAATCGATGCAGTCGACATCTACGGTCTGAGCGAAATCATGGGTCCTGGTGTTTCAGTTGAATGTGTGGAGGCCAAACAAGGGCTCCATGTCTTTGAGGATCATTTCATTGCAGAGATTATTGATCCGGGAACAGGCGAGGTCCTCCCTTACGGGGAACCAGGAGAGCTTGTCTTCACCACACTCACAAAAGAGGCCTTCCCGCTGATTCGATATCGCACCCGAGACCTCTCCGTGCTCAACCCCGAGCCCTGCAAGTGCGGCAGGACCCTTGTTCGTATGGGACGCATTACAGGGCGCTCCGACGACATGCTCATCATTCGCGGTGTGAACGTATTCCCCTCACAGATTGAAAGTGTGCTCATGGGCAGAAAGGACGTGGCCCCGTACTACATGCTGATCGTCGACCGAAAGGAGCACATGGACACCCTGGAGGCAGAAATAGAGATCAATGAAGAAGCGTTTTCTGATTCTGTAACAGACGTTCATGCTGTGGAAGAAGACATTCAAAAGGATATCAAAGACATCCTGGGCGTCTCGTGCAAAGTTCGCTTGGTCGAACCAAGGACAATCCAGCGGAGCGAGGGAAAGGCTCAAAGGGTCATAGACAAGCGAAAATTGTAGTGAAGGACGATGCCATGCAAGTCGAACAGATATCGGTATTTCTGGAAAACAGGGCGGGCCGGCTGGCCGAGATAACTCGCGTGCTTGGAGAAGCCGGGGTCAGTATCCGGGCCCTCTCCCTGGCCGACACATCTGATTTCGGCATTCTTCGCCTTATTGTGAACGACAACGATAAGGCCAAGGCAGCCTTGAAAGAACACGGCTTCACGGTGGCCATAACGAATGTGGTGGCTGTCGAGGTGGAAGACAGGCCCGGTGGTTTGAATCACATATTAGAGATTCTGAGCAAAGACGACATAAACGTGGAATATATGTACGCCTTTGTCCAGCATACAGGCGAGGACGCTGTGATCATCTTTCGTTTTGATGATATTGATTCTGCGGTTAAGATCCTTCTAGATAACAACATCAAAGTACTGGAAGGCAAAACCGTCTATACCCTGTAGCCTCGGGTCTACAGATCACGGCTACCAAACACATTCCAAAAGGAGGCAAGGTGAGATGAAACGAAAAGAGATTGTCGGCAAAGGTGCGGTCTGTTTGATAGCCGCGGTTATATTAGTAACCCTGACCCTCATACCAGTGGTGGAGGTATACGCTGTCGAGGCGGCCTACAAGGTTGGAGCCGTGTTCTCAATAACGGGGCGGGCTTCTTTCCTGGGCGACCCTGAAAAGAAGACTGCTATGATGCTCACTGAACAGATCAATGCAGCGGGGGGAATAAATGGTCATCCATTGGAGCTGGTTGTATATGATGACGAAGGAGATCCCACCAAGTGTGCCCTTGCTGTGAGAAAGCTGATCACCCAGGACAAGGTTTGCGCCATTATTGGGCCCTCCTTGAGCGGTTTTTCCTTGGCTGTACTTCCGGAAGCGGAGAAGCACAAGATACCTCTTGTTTCGTGCGCGGCCAGTTACAAGATTGTCAACAACGAAAAGACGGGTAAACCATACAAATGGGTATTCAAGGTGCCCCAGTCCGACAGCATGGCAGTGGAGGCGATTTACGCCCATATGAAAAAGAAAGGCATCAAGAAGATCGCCATCATGACCGGCACGACAGGCTTTGGCAAAAGCGGCCGGGGTGAGTTGACCCGTCTTGCTCCCAAGTTCGGGATATCGATTGTGGCTGACGAAACGTACGGTCCCAAGGATACAAGCCTGACCGTCCAGCTCACCAAGATCAAGGGGCTGGCCCCACAGGCTATTGTGAACTGGTCTATCGGGCCCACCCAGGTGATTGCAGTGAGAAACGCGCAGGAGTTGGGCATGGGCAAGGTTACTTTTTATCAAAGCCATGGCTTTGGAAGCAAAAAGAATATTGACTTAGCAGTAGGCGCTGCCGAAGGGGTGTACACTCCTCTGGGGGCCTGCAACTATGCTGAAATCCTTCCAGAAGACCACCCTCAAAAGGGTGTCACCATGCAATATCGAAGGGCTTATACGATGAAATACTTTGAACCTGTCTCATCTTTTGGCGGACATGCCTGGGACGCTCTATCGCTGGTAGTCCAATCCCTGAAGGCTGTGGGATGTGACAAGGCAAAGATCAGGGACCATTTAGAAAACACCAAAGGTTTTGTGGGACAGCACGGCATTTTCAGCTTCTCGTTCGATGACCATAATGGGCTCACCAGTGAGGCTTTTGAGATGATTGTGGTGAAAAACGGGGCTTGGGCTTTTGCCGATTAATCCAGGATCAGGCGTGTCCGAGACCATCAGGTTTTCACGAACTTGCATGACTCGGACACGCTTTTGTTTGTGCATCGAAGTTTGATGGACTCGTAAAAAGTCAACAAACAGATGGCACAGTAGAAAGCTCCAGATGCAAGGCGCGCGAATATTGAGGAATGAGGCGTACTTAATCGTACGTCGCAATGACGAAAGATGCATAGACAGCAACCTGCGAAGCAGGTGGCTTCGGTTTCCGGCCGAAGGCCGTGAAACCAAGCTGGCACGTCAGTGTCTTTGATCTGAGTCTGCGTGCAGACAACCGCAACGCCGCAGATGGACTTTTTACGAAGCCGTCAAGTTTAGGTCGATACCAGAATGCGGTCATCTGTTCGGGGCCTTGAAGCCTTTCTATGGCTCAACGGCCCCGTTCTTCGCTCCAGGTTGGGCCCCGGCCAAAAGGGCCTCTGCGCCTGTAGGGATTGGTGCTGAGTTCATTATTTGTCATGGAAGAAATATCCTTCGCAAGCCAGCTGCTCCAATACACCATAACCGGCATCACCATCGGGAGCATTTATGCCATGGTGGCTATCGGGTTTAATGTTATCTACAATGTTACCGAAGCCATCAATTTTGCACAGGGCGAATTCGTAATGCTTGGCGGTTTGGTCATGGTTTTGTTTCGGGTCACCCTGAACATACCCGTGGTGATTTCCTTCCCGCTCACGATCATGGTTGTCACGGTCGTCGGCGTCCTTTTAGACCGTCTCGTCATTAGGCCCATTCGAAAGCCCTCGGTCCTCTCGATGATTATAGCCACTATTGGAGCTGCTTTTTTTATTAAAGGGGCAGCCATGTTCATATGGGGAAAGGACCCCTTTGATCTGCCTCCCTTTACCGGTCGAAACCCTATCAACTTTTTGGGAGCCGTCATCCTGCCCCAGAGCCTGTGGGTAGTCGGCTTCTTGGTAGCGGTGGTGATTACCCTGACACTTTTTTTTGATCGCACCATCCTTGGAAAGGCCTTGCGGGCGTGCGCGGTCAACCCGAACGCATCTAGCTTGGTCGGTATCAATGTGCAGTATATGATCCTTGTCTCCTTTGCCATGAGTGCAGCCATCGGTGCCGTGGGAGGTATCGTCATCACCCCCATCTCTCTTATGGAGTATGATCGCGGGGCCATGCTGGCAGTCAAGGGATTCGCGGCCTGTGTCCTGGGAGGCATGGGGAGTTTTTACGGGGCCGTTATGGGAGGCCTGATCATTGGCCTTATAGAGTCGCTGGGAGCGGGCCTCATCTCGTCCGGATATAAGGACGCCTTTGCCCTTTTGGTTCTGCTGTTTGTCCTATTTCTCAAACCGAGCGGCCTGTTTGGCAGTGCAGAGATCAGCAAGATAAGGAAGTTCTGAGCTTGCAGGATTGAAGCTCCCTGCAGCCCGCGAAGCACTGCCGTCAGGCAGAACCTGCGGGGAATGCGCTCACTGTAGCAGTTCATCCGGAATTCGCTTTGAAACGGGTAGAGATTTACCAGTGAAAAAAAGTAAGAATAGCTTACATCTAATAGGGTTCGGTTTAGGCCTTCTTTTGCTTCCTTGGCTTGCCGGGCATGTCGAACTTCTTGGCCATTACATGGATGTTATGGTCTTTGTGGGGATTTACAGTATCCTTACTATATCTCTGTGTCTCCTGATGGGCTATGCAGGCCAAATCTCACTGGGACATGCTTCATTCTTCGGCATTGGCGCCTATGTCTCCGGAGTCATGACTACCAGGTACGGGGTCAACCCCTGGTTGTGCATTCCAATTGGCATGGGGGTCTGTGCAATCGTAGCCTTCGTGGTAGGCGCCCCCTCTTTGAAACTCAGAGGACACTATCTGGCCATGGCGACCCTGGCCTTTTGCATAATCGTCACCATTGTCTTCAATGAAAATGTGGAGTTGACAGGAGGCCCTGATGGGCTTGCATTCATCCCGGGTTTGTCTGTGATGGGGCATCCCCTTGATTCGATCGCCAAGTATTATTACCTGGTGTGGGGTTTTGTGCTTGTGACATTACTTCTCAGCCTGAATATCATTCGCTCCAGAATAGGGCGGGCCATGCGATCAATACACGGGAGCGAACTGGCAGCCAGCACCATGGGGGTAAACGTATCCAAATACAAGATTGTTGTCTTTGTCTATTCGGCGGCGTTGGCCTCAGTTGGCGGCAGTCTTTATGCCCACTATCTTAACTTCCTCAGTCCTGCCAGTTTTGACCTCTTTGTTTCCATCAAGCTCTTGATTATGATCATACTGGGTGGAATGCACAGCCTTTGGGGGGCCGTTGTAGGTGCTGTGCTAATTACGTTTTTGAATTATGAGTGGTTGCACTATTTTGAAGAAGCCGAGGGGATGATTTACGGACTCATCATCTTGGTGATCATGATCTTTCTCCCCGGCGGGTTGGTGAGCATTCCTGGAAAGGTGAGAAGCCTCTGGGCAAAATGATAGCTCAAAGCTCGAGGCTGAAAGAGCGCACGTGAACTTTCAACTTTCCGCTGCAAAGTCTACAACAACGGCCAGTAGTCTTTCTGAACTTGTATCACCTCTTGGACAATGGGGGGTACAGCCCCTTTTTCAAAGTCCTTCAAGTCTTCAGCCGTCAAGATACTGTCCCCGACGAGTTCCTTTAAGACAGCCCTTACCGATTCTCTGAGTCCTTCAAGATGATAACCTCCTTCTAAGGTCATAGCCAATCTTTCGGAAGCGCATGTCTTGGCAAAGTCCATCATCAGGCGTGTCATGGCTGCGTAACCCTTCGGTGTAACCCGCATACCTCCCAGAGGATCTGCCACGTAGGTGTCAAATCCAGCAGACACAAAGACCAGCTCGGGTTTAAAGGCACTCCCTATTGGATAGACGATCTGTTCGATAATCTTGAAGAAGTCGCTGTCCCCGTAGCCTGGAAACAGTGGAATGTTGACAGTAAACCCCACACCTTCCCCGCTGCCGACTTCCCCCAGACTTCCTGTCCCAGGATAATGGGGATACTGGTGGGTGGAAAAATAGAGAATATCCGGATCTTCATAAAAGCTCTTCTGGGTTGCATTACCGTGGTGAAGATCCCAGTCCAGGATCAGAATTCTCTTAAGCCCATATGTCTTCATGGCATAGCGGGCACCCAGGGCCACATTATTGAAGAGACAAAACCCCATGGCCCGGTCCTCTTCCGCATGATGTCCTGGAGGCCTGACCAGAGCAAAACCGTTCTTCACCGTACCATCAAGAATTTTATCGACCAGGGAAAACAGACCACCCGCTGCCATTTTGGCAGCCTGATACGAAAGGGGTGTGGTCTGGGTATCAGGATCAAGCGATGCGTGGGCTTTGCCGTCCGTGGCGGCCACCCTTTCAATATGGGAGCGATTGTGGATCCAGGCCAGTTCATCGTGAGTGGCAGGACGCGGTGAGATGCTTACGAATTTCCCTGCCATGTCCGCCGCATCAAGCATGTCATAGATGACTTGAAGACGCTCCGGGCTTTCAACGTGGGGGAAACCAGCAAGATGTTTTTTGTATGTATCGTGGCAGACTATGCCTGTGGTTGAGGACATAAATACCTATTCAGATGGCTTAAGGCAAGTGTTCAGGGCTTTGCGCCTTATGTTTTCGGCTTTGGTCTTGCCTCGAGCCTTGAGCCTTACGCCTTGCGCCGAAACAATCTTGGCAAGGGTTATACTTGAGGACCTGGTTTGACCACTTTAATATGGCTCTGAAGCAGGATTCCATCAGTGCCGACCGGCACGTGCAGCCTTGGCTTTTCAACAAGATGGTGGTCTGCCACCACTTTCCTGGTTGGCTTTGGCCAAACGCTCAAAAAACCGTTTCAGCCAGCCCTTCTTCTTGGTCTCTTTCATCTTTGTTGAGTCCTGAGTTGTGGTCACAACGCAATTTCAATTATGACCTTAGGTTCTGAAATACTTTGATTGGAAAACGATGAATCTCTCAACACATGTTTATTTAAATATAGCCGCCCTTCGGCTTTGTCAACATCCACTAACAGCTTTTCTCCTTGACAACAAGACATTAGCACACTACACGAAACAACTGTAACACCTCAAAAAACCCCATAGTGGATGCACCATGAGCACGAAAGCCCACAAGACAAACACCCTCAAGTCACTCAAACTTGCCATCCTAACGGTTTCGAGCACCCGCAGCCTGGTTGATGACAAGAGCGGACACTGGATCAAAAAGCAGGCCGGGAAGAAGCATAAGGTGGTCTTTCACGATGTGATCCCGGATGACAAGGACATCATTGACGATACGATTCGAACAATCATTTACGAGCATACCCCTCATGCCATCCTGGTGTCCGGCGGCACAGGTGTGAGTCCCTCTGACGTAACGATTGAAGCCATCCGTCCCATGTTTGCCAAGGAGCTAACTGCCTTTGGCCCTCTTTTTGCCCAGTTGAGTTATGAGGAAATTGACTCTTCCGCTCTCCTCTCCCGGGCCACGGCCGGGGTGGTGGATCAAACCCTGGTCTTTTGCATTCCAGGCAGCCTCAAGGCCTGTAAGCTTGCCTGCAAAGAACTCATCTTCCCTGAACTGGGACATCTGGTGAAGCACCTGGACGAAGATCACTGACACACACCCAACATACATGTTGGATGTGTGATACGACTGACCTAAAGGTTTCCCAAAACCCTTTTTGATCATCATAATGAGAGGCATTCCTCATGTTCGAGAAAAACTTGAAAAATCTCTTTCTCAATAAAAAATATACGAAGTCCGTTGAGGCCATTTCAAATATTGTTAAAACCATGGCTGGCTCCACAAAATGACTGAAACAATGGGAACACCCGTAAACAAGTAAATAACTCAGATTCTGTAGTCGGATACTTGTTTATGACATCCCTCTTTTCCTCACTAACTGACCTCTTGAAGCCTTTTAGGGCGATCAGGTGTCTATGAAGAAGCTTGACCAATATAAAGGCAAACTCACTCCTCCCCAAATTGCCCAATTGATGAACGCAGCAGGCCGCAATGCAAAACGTCTCGTTGATGATGCAAATCTCCTGTTGAAAAACGGGCGGATTCCAAGCGCAGCTTGTCTTGCCATTCTGTCCCTTGAAGAATCTGGTAAGGCCAGCATTCTGAGAGGACTGGCCCTGGCCAGAAGTGCCAAGGAGAGGGCACAATCTTGGCGAGACTACCGTTCCCACACCAAGAAGACCGTAAACTGGCTCCTTCCCCAACTCGTTGCTCAGGGGGCAAGGAGGTTAGAGGAGTTGCAGCCACTGTTTGACCCCGATGCGGAACACCCGTTTCTCTTGAACAAACTCAAACAGGTCGGATTCTATACGGATTGCTTGGGTAAAGCTCACTGTTCCTACCCCCAAAATGTCATTGACGGCAGACTTGCTGAGATGCTGGTCAGAATTGCTGAAATCATGATCCCAAAGCGGGAGGTGTCCAGCAAGGAGATCGAACTCTGGATAAAACATCTGGGTCCCACTTGGAAAGGCAATATGGCCTGGATGAAAAAGGCACTTGAGAACTGGTATGGCGATATGAAGGAGCACGGCCTGATGCAGGACCAAGAAGGAGGGATCGACTTCCAATCCTTCATACACGGTGACACTGATACCCATTAAGTGTGGGTCGCCTGGGACGATTCCGAAAGGGACCCGATCAGGTTGGGGATGTAGGCTATGTTACGCAATCCGCCATGGACAAGAGACGAACTCATACTTGCGCTGGATTTATACTTCAGAATCAATCCAACCAAGACGGACAAGAGCCATCCAGAAATCAAAGCCCTCAGCAAACTACTGAACAGACTTCCAATACACAAGAGCAGGCCTGATGCAGAGAAATTTAGGAATCCTGACGGGGTCTACATGAAACTCGGCAATTTCCTCAGCGTGGACACCTCTTATGAAGGCAAGGGCCTCCGGGCAAGGTCAAAGCTGGACAAGATGATTTGGGATGAGTTTTCAAACGACAGGAAACGCCTTTCGGCTGTTGCCCAGGCCATAGCAGACAATTACATGTTGCTCCCCTTGCAGAACGCCGAATCTTTCCTTCAGATAACTGAGGATGCTGAGTTCCCTGAAGGGAGGGTGCTGACGAGAGTTCATACTGTAAGAGAAAGGAACAGGACTCTGGTCAGAAAGCGCAAGGAAAAAGCTCTAAAAGAAAAGGGATGCCTTCAATGCGATGTGTGCGGTTTTGATTTTTCTAA
>JAQYVR010000236.1 GCA_030145395.1 Desulfobacteria bacterium | reverse complement strand
ACAAGATGAACCTGGTCTCTACCAGCATTTCGACGCTGGACAACCAGATGATTGTGATTCCCAACAACAAGATTTGGGGAGATGTGATCAAAAACATCACTGCACAAGATATTCGTCGTGTAGACATGGTATTTGGAATCGCTTATAGCGATGACGTATCCAAGGCAGAGGAGATCTTCAACGATATCCTCAAAGCACACGATAAGATCCTTGACGATCCGGAGCCGATGGTTCGTCTCCACAAACTGGGTGAATCGTCGGTGGATTTTGTGGTCCGGCCCTGGGCCAAAATCGGCGATTACTGGGATGTCTATTGGGATGTGACTAAAGCTGTGAAGCTGCGATTCGATGAAGAGGCTATTTCGATTCCTTTTCCGCAAAGAGATGTGCATGTCTACAATGAAAACCTGCAATCCGAGGCAGCTGGATGATTAATCACTCTGGGTTCAATTCCCCGCCGCTTGCGGCGTTTCTGTCATTCCCGCGAAAGCGGGAATCTAGATTCCGGATAAGCCCTTCGGGCTTTCCGGAATGACGATTTGATACCCAGCTGCTCTGCGGCGGGGAGGTTCATTATATTCAGCCGATTTCAGTTCGGTTTAGATAAGAGGCAAACCCAAAGCAAAAACCATCAGACAATAAAGGAGAACAGGACATGAAAAGACATCACATGTTAATCACATTATTGGTCCTTATTCTGGGTGCGGGACTGACCTTTGTAGCGCCTTCCGGGGCACAGATTTATGTAGAAAAGGAAACCATCGTCTACTATGGTACGACGATCGAAGTCGTCAGGACGGCCGACAACTTTATTATCCTCTACGATTCCTCAAGTTCCATGAAGGATCTGTATGAAGGCGGGCCCATGACACTGCTCGAGGCGGAAAAACAGATCATAAAAGAGCATATGGATGCGCTTCCCGAACTCAACTGGAACGCAGGGCTCTATTCCCATACACCCGGGGCTTTGAGCTTTTCCTCGGATGAGACCTATTATGCCATGAAGCCTTACGACAAGGCAGAGTTTGCCGAGGCCATCAATAAGCTCCCAACAAGGCCCAGTGGCCCCACGTTGCTGAACAATGCCTTTAGAAAACTGAACAACGCCATGGCGGATATTGAAGGTAGAACAGCAGTGTTTCTGTTTACGGACGGGAGTTACACACGAAGTAGTAATCAGCGTACACCCCTTGATCTGGCCCAGGAGATGGCCCGGAAATACGATACCTGTTTTTATGTCATCAGCAGCGCCAAGGGAGAGGCGGAAGAAAGGCTCATAGCTTCCGTGGCGTCCATCAACGAGTGTTCCCGCGTCGTCCCCTTTAAAGATCTTCTGGGGAGACCTGAATACACCATTGGAGCGCTCTTCGTGGTTCAAGCGAGGCTGGTTCCGACCTTTGAGACCCGGGAAAGGGTTGTAGGGGTAAAGACTGAAAATATTCTCTTTGATTCTGACCAGAACGACATCAAGCCCGAGTTTTATGCGGAACTCCGCAAAATAGGTGAATTTCTTGAGGAAAACGCCCAGGCATATGTTGTGTTATCAGGGTTCACAGACAGTACGGGAGACGAGACATACAATATGGGATTGTCGCGAAAGAGGGCAGAGAGCGTTGCCGGTTACCTCTATGAGACATTCAATGTCAATTCAGGGCAGGTGGTGCCTCTTTGGTATGGTGTGGCCAGTCCTTTGGGCAGTAACGACACCGGTGACGGGCGCCATCAGAATAGGCGAGTGGAATGTTTCATCGCCGGCCTGTAGTAGCTCTATGAATTGGAGCCAGGAAGCGGGTTAGGAGCGAGTGTCGAGTTTGATACCGACCAGACTATTGCGGGCAGCATTGATCTGGATGGTGGCAACCCTTGGCATTTTCGATTGACGTGGATATCGTGGATTCCGACTGGATCGGCAATCTTGACTACGACTAATGAGGACCGCAGGTGTACCTGGAATACCGCTTTTAAGATATTCTAATCACAAACTGAGGTGTTTTTTGTGGGATGGGAGATGACAATGGTTGGTTTTGGCCTTGATCGGAAGGAATTTCAATTTTGCTGCACTGTCACAGCCCTTATCTTCCTTCTGTGCACTACGACCGGTGCCACTCAGAAGGAGACATACCAAGATCGAATCGATGTGGCTAAAAAAGGCGCAGAGATCGGTCCCAGGAAGGGAAATATTATAGCTGTCCCTATACCTGTCATCAATCCCACGATCGGCAACGGGTTGCAGGCAGCGCTGATATATCTTCACCCTAAACGAACCGGTGATACCAAGTCGCCAAATGCAACCAGCGGATTGGTTGGAATGTATACAGATACCCACTCCTGGCTAACGGGGATATTTCATGACGACTATTGGGCTGAGGACAAGTATCGATTCACCGGCTTTATTGGGTACGGTGATCTGAACCTGGAATACTTTGGAATCGGAGACGATCCCCAGTTTTCCGATAACCCCATTGACTACGAAATATCCGGGTTGGTCTTTATGCCACAATTTCAGGTACGAATACCCAAGACGGAAAACTGGTTTGTGGGAGGATCCTATTTATATATCAATTCCGAGATTTTTTTCAAAACCGACCGAGTCAATATAGATCTCCCTGATATTTCCAGCGAGATTGAATCGGCCGGCGCCGGATTGCTCATTACCTATGACAGCCGTGATGACAACTATTACCCCCTATCCGGGCAGATGTTTCGCACTAGATGGGTAGATTACGGTCAGACCTGGGGTGGTGATTATGAATACGACAAATGGACAACATCCATAAACCATTACCAACCCATAGGTGGGAAAACGGTCATTGGCTTGCGGGCCAATCTTCAGACAAGCGGCGGTGACGTTCCCTTTTTCGATCTCCCCTATCTGGACATGCGTGGTTTTCCCCGAGGCCGATACCGAGATAAGAACACCCTTTCATTACATGCTGAAGCCCGTTACAAGTTTCACCAGCGATGGGGCGTTGTCGCCTTCCTTGAAGCGGGATGGTTCGCTGAGGATATCGAGGAGATGACCTCAAGCAAAACCATCACCACTGCCGGAGGGGGAATACGGTGGCAGGTCCTTAAAGAAAAGAAACTGCACCTTGGACTGGATGTAGGTTTCAGTAGGGATGGGCCGGCCGTATATGTTCACATTGGGGAGGCTTTTTAAGGTCATTTTTCGAATGAATGCTATCTGGATAAAGCAAGTATTTGGCGTTGTATAGGACTAAAGTCAAATAGACTTCTTCTTCCTTTCTTATATAATCTGGTAGAAATCAGATATTCTCTTTTGATTAACCTCTTTGCGGAGCTCTCCCATGAAGGAAGAATCAAGGCGAGTCATATATCTCATTCATGACGAGGAGCCCACCCGTCAGAGGATAAAGCGGATGATTCGTTCTGCTGGGATGGACGTCCGGACCTTTGCGACCACAAAAGAATTTCTCGATTACGACTATGAGAATCAGAATACGTGTTTGTTGGTCCAGGTTGAAAGGTCAGGTCATACCGGTTTAGAGCTTCAAAAGAAACTGGTCAAACAAGGGGAACATTTTCCGGTTATCTTTATTACCTCTTTTTACTCAAAAGAGATACGAGATCAGACAAAGAAGGCAGGGGCAGTCGGGTACTTGAAAGAACCCGTAGATGATCAGGCCCTTTTGGATATGATCCAATGGGCGTTGACAGGCAAGAGAAAGAGAGATAGGAACATAAGAAGCTGAAGTGTTCCGTTAGCAGGAAGTTTTTGGTGTGGTTTATGCCTTAAACTGGGGGGACATCAAACTTGCCTACCGTCACCTTTACTATGACACGGATGGGGAGGCGCTTCTTGAGGACATGCGTTTCAGTGGCCCCGCGTTGGGGGCGAAATTTCGATTCTGAGAGAGGTGAAACGAGCAATGACAGCCAACTTTTCAAATAAAGGAAACTCGCTTTTTCTCATAACCCTCTTTTTGTGGATGCTCATCGGTGTCGGGTGTGCTGTGGCACCGATAGTGACGTCTGAGGGCGAGCAGGAACTTGGGGTGAAAATGGCTAAAGAGGTTGAACAGGCCATGGGACTTTATGACGCCCCTGAACTGGTGAAGTATGTGAAAACGCTGGGTCGCCGACTCTCCGAACACTCTCCGCGCCAGGATGTGAGCTATGCTTTCCACCTGGTGGACATGGTTGAACCCAATGCCTTTGCTCTTCCTGGTGGCTATATCTATGTGTCTCGGGGGTTGCTTGCCCTTGTCAACGAGGAAGAAGAACTGGCTGGTGTCCTTGCCCATGAAATCGCACACGTGGCCTCCCGCCATCATGCCAAGAGCACCGGGATGTCGGTCATCACCTCGCCCTTGCGGATCGGCACCGGTATTGTGGGTGCAGCCACAGGAATTGTCGCTCCAAGGATTGGCGGGGCCATTGCCGGTGTCGGTAAGGCGACCAGTGCATTACTTATCGCTCCATACGGCCGAGAGCAGGAGCGGGAAGCAGATCGTGAGGGTCAAGAGATCGCGGCACAGGCAGGATATGCCCCCGAAGGCCTCAGTAGGTTCCTAAAGACTCTGGACCGTGACGAAGCCCTTCATTCGGACGAACCTCGAAGATACAGCTTTTTCGCAACCCATCCGGCGCTGCGCGAACGTGTGACAAGCACCGCTGAACGCGCAGAAGGGATCAATGTGGCCCAAGGAAAACCTGTTGCTGAGGACCGCGCTGATCTCCTTTCCAGGCTGGAGGGACTGATTGTAGGGGATAATCCTGCTCTAGGACTATTCCAAGGCAGGCGATTCTTTCATCCGGGCCTGGATTTCAGCTTCCTTTTTCCGTCCCAATGGGAGACGTCGAACACGCCAAAGTCTGTCTTAGGTCAAGCCCCGAATGAAGACGCCATCATCATGGTCCAAACGGTAGGATGGGGAGAGGATCCCTACCCGGTGGTCAAGGCCCTTGGGAAGACCATGGAAATAGACCTGCTGGAAGAATCAGAATCGACCCGGATCAACGGACTGCCTGCAATCCGAAACAAGATCGTGCTCGACAGTACGGAGGGGACCATGGGGCTTGATATGACCTGGATCGCCCACCGAGGTCGCGTGTTTCAGATTACAGGCGTGTGTTCCCCGAAGGATTTCAGTGCCTTTCAGGAGACCTTCTTTGAGACGGCAAACACCTTCCAGGCCCTCTCCTATGCCGAGAGGGCGAACATAAAGGTGGCGCGGTTGAGTGTTGTAAAGGCACGGGAGACAGAGACCCTTGGAGCGTTGATTGAGCAGACGGGTGGTCTATGGTCATCTGCTGAGACCGCGGTGGCTAATGGCATTGAAGAAGATGAGGAGCTTTCGGAAGGGCAACTCATCAAGGTTCCCATTGAGAAGCCTTATCGACGTGCAAGGTAGAGTCACAGAAGCTGGAGACACGTGTCAACGAGGTCTGGCCGGCAATATCGACGTGCCGCAGTTTCTCAAACCAGACTTCAAGGAAAAGAAAATCAGCGGCACCAAGGAAGATGGGGAGAGTCGCACGGCATCAATAGAGAGTATGACACGTTTAGAGGGGAATCTAATCCTCCAGGGCGTTCAGAACAGCAGGGCCTGGAGCATGGTTATCAATGAGTCTACGGGAAAGTGTATCATCAGCGCCTCCGACGATCAAGCAGGATTTGCTGTCTTCGGTGCATACACGACACCGTGAGGCTCTGGGGGAATGATCCTGTAATGCTTTGCAGGAGAAGGCGACAGGCAAATGAAACACATGAACACTCAGCGTTTTATTTTGGTTTTTTTGCGCGGGCCCCCTTTGGGAAAATGACCTTAGCGTATAGAGCAGCCGTGATTTTGAGTTTCTTGAATTGTCAATACAGAATCAAAAGGAGGCAAAAAATGTTTAATAATCAATTTTGCGGAAAAATTATGATGGTTTTGGTTTCGGTGACTATGATCTCCCTTTTGACGGGCTGCGCCACGACTCCGGCCCCACCCCCACCCGAAGTAAGCTTTGATGGGCTCGAAATTGTTCCCGATTCCATAGCCGATCTCGCTTACATGCACCC
>JAQYVR010000147.1 GCA_030145395.1 Desulfobacteria bacterium | reverse complement strand
CTGACAAGTTCATCTAACGCAATTTTCATTTCATCAGCGTCTAACTTTCCACTCATCTCAATATCTAAACGATTCATGCCATTTTGTATTACTTTAAACATAAACACTCCTATTCATGAATAACTTGAGCATGTGGGTTCAAACCTTGAATTGTGTATATAAACAGTAAGTTTTATTCTAATTCACAATTCAAGGTTTGACCCCATTCTTGTCTTTTGGCCATTTGTCAAGCGCCCCGATACTCCCCCTATCTCTTGAACTTACTGAGGATGTAGTTCAAAGGCTTTTGATATCGTGTACTCCAATGCTGAATATCGATTAACACCAATTTAGCCAACAGGACACACACCAAGGCGCCCAACACATAGGTTAAAACACTGCATACATCTTTTGCCCCTGTGGAAGCCGTAACCGCTCCCTTCGTGTGCTCGCAAAACCCAAGAGCAATAGCAACAAAAACAAAAACAACACCATCCCAAACTGCCATCATTCGACCAGAATAAAGATAGGACAGCTTGAATCTGAAAAGCTTTCCCCTTGTCAGATCTTGAACAAGAGAGTTAAGACCTTCACTAGGAATCATGAGGCTCATTGGCTTACCATCGCTCACGTCCCAAGAGCAATTGTAACCCGCTTGACTGGAAGGAAAACTGTTGGTTAACGGGCAACCGGGGAGCGCGTATTCTTTTACACGAAGTTCACGCCGGAATGTGCTTTTGCAACGTACATCTGGAGGAAAATACCTGCCATCCGCATGTCCAGACCGACGTGATAGCCCAATACAAGATCTCACTTGACGCAAGTCTTGGACAAGAATATTCACAGCATCGCGCATGTCTTCAAGACGTTCGATTCGATCAAAATTATCGTTTGAGCGTAGTGTCGAAAAGAGCTCCGCGATTTCCTTCTCAACAGCCAGTTCAATATTCGGGATGCGAAACAGGCTGGCCTGGACAAAAGACTGGAAGACTTTTTCTCGAAACCCTTGGGGCTTCTTGATGATAATGGTGTCGTTTCCAAGCTCGACACTGCAGGAAAATAAAGATAGTAGAGATAGTTGCCGCAAGGACAAGCCGGCTGTAGACTCATCTGTTTCTCGCTTTGGCTGTCGTATCACAAGAGCGGCAAGATCTTTCGTTAAGACTTTTATTTCATCGTCGCCCACCTTGACGCGCACCTGGTCGCCCGAAAGGAGTGTCGATGATACGAGTCTTTCTAGGGCATCCGTATTGCGGCGTATTCGTGCTAACGCGAGGACCTCGAGGCAGATTGTCGCATAGAGAAGCAAGAACTCCAGCAAGTCTAGATAAGCCGGATTGCTCCTTTCTACATCGGGGAAGTCCTTTCGACAAAGAGCAAAGTCGAATAACTGCTTGGAAACTACATGAAGTTGGCGTTTGCCCTTTCCCGAAAGGAGGAGACGGGAGCGGTATGGGAAGCCGCGCAGCGCCTCATCGCTACATGCAGCTCGAAGATGGAAGCTGAGATGGTCGTCTAGGGCTCGACAGATCCCTCGCCAAGAGACTGCCTCAGAGTTGTAACGAAACAGGCTCCCTTTCAGTCGTTCCCGAAGATAGACAACCTCAGGCAAATATCGCGTTTGCAGTAAATCATGGGGGAGGGGCAGCTGACTCACAAGGTACATAAACCGGGGACATGAGTAGCGATGACCAGGATCTTTGGCTCTCAGCCTCTGGATAAACAGGTGCAAAAAAGAGCCCATTCCAGGATGAAAATTCGTCTTGATAAACTCGGTGAACTCGGACTGCGACTTAAACACCAACTTCTCTAGCAAAGTCGATATCATCCTAGCGATGTCGGCGTTCTCATGGCCGACTTTCGTACCATTGACCACATGCAAGCTACAAAGGGAGCGACCAACTGACTGGAAAACTACCGATCCAGAAGCCCCATCAAAAAGGAGATTTTCAAGGCTGATATGGGGTACTTTACCGGTGAATCGTCGAAAGTAACACCCTTTACGATAAACTTCCGAGGCAAGGGCACAGGCACGGGAAACGGACTCATCTTCTAGTGAAAAGTCCCCCGAATCGAGCTCGAGATATCGCCCCTCTGTCTTATACACGATTCTAAACTCATCTTTGCCGCTGTCATAAGACACGACCGAACGAGGCAGTATCCCCTTTGCACTAAAATCATCTATAATCGCCCTAAACGTGTCGAGATCGCAGGGTATGTGGTGGCGCAGTCTTTTTGCGGGTATAAGCTCCAAGTAATCATAGCTACCTCCAACACCAATCATCTCAAACAGGAAACACTCATTGTATTGGGCAATCAACTTGTGCTGCTTGGCGAATTCCTCGTTGCAGGTGAGCCCATACTGTTTGATACGGGATAAGGATCCCAGCATACACTGCTTAAGTTCCTCGTCGACAATGCACGCATACAAAGATTTAAGATTCTCGATTTCAGACAAACCGGCTTCCTTACGCTTATCGAAGATGCGATCCGACACAAGCGAAAGAACCAGCGGCTTAAACGCAAGACGAGCAACCATGAGATTGGATAGAGCGTCGAACACCTCACCTTTGTCGGTGGCCGCAACAAGAAGGTCACAGGCGACCGGTAAAACCAGCACTCCCCAGTCGTCCTCAAGAATTCCTTTTAGATAAACACTATCAGCATAGACGCTAGGTAACTTCGTCAGGTTGGAGATTAAGAGCGACCTGAATAACTCGGCGTTCCTTTGGCCAATGATGTCCCTTATCGCGGCACGCTCTTCATCCGATTGGTCGAGATAATTGACGGTGGGAAGCCACTTCAGGAGAGCAAAGCGAGCGGTGGCTCCAGAAAGTTTCTCCATCAAAATCTGGCGGCTAATGATGCCATTGATGTCGATCCCCAGCTTGGCTGCAATCGCAAGAGCAAAGCCGAATATATAAACGCTCTCCTCCTGCAGACCAGCCTGCACAAGCCGTTCTAGCAACGTCCGATGCTCGCTGCGCGATTGCCATGAGCCGAAGACGCTCAGCAGGAAATATACCTTGTGGGTGGGATCCATCGCTTGAAACAATCCATGGAGGCGATCCTCATCTGATTCCAGATCAAGAAGCCGGTAGAAGATCGTTTTCAGCTTCTTTGGGTAGAACCATCGGTGTTGAATCAGAAACTCAACGATATTGACGATCGTTAGCTGCAATTGGTGGGAAAACAAGGTCTCCTGCGCGGCAACATAGAGGATTGACGGAAGCGCATCGTTGATCTGGATCAGCTCCTCGAGGTTTACGGGTGAAACACTGTGCGTTTCAACAGCCTCCATGAAGTCGACCACGGCTTGCGGAGCCAGATGATCGACATGTCGGGTTCCCTCAAGAATCCCGTAGCGGATCTTATCGAGAGTCTTCCTAATCATTGAAATGTCTGTGTTAGGCGTGATGACCGCTCTCTTAGCCTCGTCCTGAGATAGTTCCAGGCCCAGCTTTGCCAAACGGCGGACAACGAGTTCTAATCCCTCTTCGGCTTCACGTTCAGTCTCGAATACAAATACTAAATCATCTACATATCGGAAATACGCCGGTGCCATTTTGCCCGCAAATACGTCAAAGTCGTTCAGGTAGAGGTTCGCCAGAAGGCGAGCGTAGGCCGGGCCTTGCGGCAGTCCACGAACGCCTTTATCTTCAAAAGTGTACGCCCGGACCGTGCGCACTATCGCTTCATAGACGTATACGTCATGAACGACTCTGCGGAGTTGCTCAATAAGAATGCTATGGTCTATGTTGTCATAGTATCCCTTGATATCACAGCAGAAGTGGAATCCGCCGGGATAGAGCTCTAGAGCTGCCATTATATCATTTCTAAAGTGTGGATAAATCTCACGCCAATCCTCAAAAATCCGAGAAGAAGAGGCCGGGTCCGTGTTCCATCGGTATCCGTAAGAGGTTGGCTGAAAATCTTTCTCTACAACGGGCGCAACCCCATTGAATATCGCCTGGATTGGCGTTTGATCGTAAACTGTCGAGTACGACATTACTCGGTACTCGGGCTCCCGCGCATCGTTGATCTTCTTTGGGAGTTTCACTGGCATGTATCCAATAAATGGCATTTCGCTTCTTTCAAGAAGAGCTCTGGCCAGCATAGAACAGTTGGCCTCGAAACGGCCTTCAAACTGCTCGAAGTCAAATGAGTCGAAGAACAGAGCATCTTCATGCTCATGGTACTGCTTGAGTTGAAAGAATGACCGCTTGACATTCTCTGTGTTACCGATCCTCTCAACAAGGTTGTCAAAATCAACTACAGTTTCGTCGGGTTTTCGCCGCAGCCAAACAGAACACGGGTTCGTACCTGAAACGAGAGGATCTTCATTTTTCTTTCGAACGCTCTCCTTGCAGTACTCGGGGCACAACCCCTTCCGCACGAGCGTCAAACAGCTTGGGGGATACAGTGGTGTGATTCTGTCGATCTCCTCCTGCGTCCGGTTCCGGTCATAGTCACCAGCAAACGAGAGACGCATAGTATCGTGCACAATATCCGCCCCATCTGGGACGGAAAGCATGACATCTGCGAAGTGAAAGGCTTCGGAACGGGAGAAGCGAGTTGCGCTCTCTGCTTTGGCCCTGAGATTGAGCATCGCCGTGCATCGTGTAATGAGAACCGAAGGGTCACCGTAGTACATTGGACGTTGTTGGTCCATTCCGAGGACCGGCACGGCGGACTCTTCGTGATGTGGCAGTCCTTCAGGAATGGCAGCAACGGACGCTTCAAATGTCTCGGCGGACATGGGATCCACCGAGCGAAGATGAGTCAGATTATCATCGGTGCCGGTAATAGCGTTTAGTCCGTCTGGTGCCAAAGAAAAGAACGAGCTTCGGGAACCATATTTCTGGTGGATCCCCAGCGGGAGCTTGATGAGACTGCCATCCTTGCGACTGGGTGTGAGACAGCCCTGTTTCGGGAAGAACTCAATCTCAAATCCCAAATGATCCTTGAGCGCTGCCCCAAATCTGACTGCGATCTGCCCGTTCACGGGTCTGTCAAAAAAGACCCAAACGTGGTAGCCACGACCACCAGTCTCCTCCATGAGTATCGAGTTTCGTGGCACCTCAAACTGTGAGCAGAGACCTTGGTGTACTGCATCAAGTTGCCCTTTCAGGTACGCATACTTCTGCCCAGGATTTGTGAAATCGACTTTATCCAACTCGCCCTTGGGGATATCTATATCAATGCAGATGAGATGGCAGCAGCTTTCGCTGTTTAGCAGGTATAGACCACACGTCATATCCCCGTCCAAGTGTCGCCGGATGTCGAATTCACCCAATGGACGTCGAACAGGAAAGTAGAAACCATCGCCCTGTTGAGCGAAGTGTTCCTCTCTGCCTCTAAAGAGCTTGAGGCATAGCTTGATTTCTGATGAGCTAATCATAGATTTGTGCAAGTCTGAGGTCCTTCTTTGGCCAAGCGAACAATATTATTAAGTAGAAACATCGGAAATTTTTCTACAGCCTTTTTCCTTAATTCAGGGGGCACCTTACTTAATTATTATCAAGCAGAAAAAGAGGCCAAGTCCACTCTTGACTTTAAGTGAGCTTTACCCCTTTCTTTTTCAACTATTTTTACGTTTCCTGCCTATACCACTAAATATCTCATCCGGAATATCCCCCTCAAAACAAAGCGGCTCTACCCCGCCGGGCTTACTCCACGCACTCATATTTTCACCTCTTCAACTTCTTCAATCCATTTATAAAAATTACTCTTCGGCATTGGTGTATCCATCCAAGACTGGTCGGGCTCAGGATCTTGGATGACTTCTTCAACGGATTTGAGTCGTGGCATGGGCTTTGAACTGATGCTCCCTCTGCCCGTCACCCATCGAACTTGCCGGGTCTTTTGGATGGCGCAGACGATGAGGTTGGTCATCTGGCAATCACCGAGGCAGTAGTCCATTACCTCCTGATGCTTTCCGGCCCGCCATTGCCTTGGAGCATCGGCACCGTCCATAAGTTTCTTTTGCGGGATGCCCATTCCTTCGGCCACTTTTCCCAGGGCGACAGGGAAACCTGCCTGGTTGAAGAATTGGAACATGGGGTCGAAGCTTTTTAGAGCGATACGAGCAGCAAGGGCAATGTCATTGGCCTGATGTCCAATCCATTTCAAATCGAAGTTTAAACTGTTCCACGCACAGACCATGAATTCCATTTGCTGCATCTTGTTAAGATACTCTAAGAGTTCATGCGCTCGTTGTTGTGTTAAATCAATGGCTGGATGGCCTTTCTCATCCTTTGAATACCACACCCGCTCCTCCCCATCGTGAATGGCCGTTGCTGCCACGGAAATGTGGAAAGGTGCGTACTTTTCTATGTCTTCGTGTTTGCCCAACTCAAAGACATCAGAAATCTCTATATCAAAGCTCAGCAACTTCATATCTTCTCCTAGTCTAACTATTGAGTAAGCAGAAAAAAATCTGCGTAATACGAAGTCTCAAAATTCTGTGTATTAACAATATATCGGTAAGATTCCAGAAAAAATTCTGCCAAGTTCAATATATATGGTAAATTGCAGAACAATTGTGAAAGTACTTTACAGAATTCTAAACTTACACAGAAAAACAATTTCAAGATGGTTAAAGCTTGAAACGCCAGCTCGCGCTATTTAAAATTTTTGGACCTAAAAATTTTGATAACCGGGTACAAATTGAGTCCAATAAAGTTTAAGCGTTCTACATCTATCTCCAGGGAATCTTCGCATGTGAGGAACTCAGGTCAGATTTTGATGAGATTGATGTTGCAGGTCAAGGAAGATCCTTTTCCCCTTAACACATATATTATATAATTCCAAGGTTTTATATGGCCGAACCCCTGGTGCCACATGGTGGCATGCAACCAGATGGCGTCGCATCACCCGAACCCGCTGTCTTAAAGGGTTTTAAGGTTCGCGGTTCCTTGTTCTTGGTTCTTGGTTCACGGTTCTTGATATCTATTTCCTATTTTCTATTTCCTATTCCCTGATTCCTATTCCCTGACATTTGTCCTCTGCCCTCTAATTCCTATTTCCTATCTTCCTATCTTCCTACCTTCTGACCTTCTGTCCTTCTGACCTCTGACTTCTGTCCTCTGATTTCCTATTTCCTATTTTCTAATTCCTAATTCCTGATTCTTGCTTCCTAAGATCAAGCCCAATTTAAATTGCAACAAGCATACCAGAAACCAACCTGCTGATATCGTTGTGATTTAAGATTATGAGGAGGTTTGGATGCACATTTTTTTGTGCGGCGTGCACAATTTTCTGTGCAAAAGGGGGGGGCGGAAAAGCGAAAAGAAATAAAAC
>JAQYVR010000128.1 GCA_030145395.1 Desulfobacteria bacterium | reverse complement strand
GTCTTTAAGGTTTTCAGGAGCAAGCCATTACGGAGAATCTAACGCAAAAGCATCGTGAAGGACTCGGACTGCCAGTTCCGTGTGCTTTTCTTCAATAATACACGAGATCTTTATTTCCGATGTACTAATCATCATTATGTTAATGTTTTCTTTTGCAAGGGCGGCGAACGTCTGCGCAGCTACTCCAGAATGGCTCCGCATTCCGACGCCAATAACTGATACTTTGGCAATGTGTTCATCTCCCAATACCTGCTCAGCCCCAATCGATTGAGCCACCTCTTTTTGAATCGACATGGCTTTTTGGTAATCGGCCTTTGGCACTGTAAATGTGAGGTCGGTGAGTCCACCCTTTCGTGTGTTTTGAATAATCATATCTACAATGATTCCAGCTTCTCCAACCGGGGTTAAGATCCTGGAAGCGACGCCGGGATGATCCGGAACTTTGGTTAACGTTATACGTGCTTCATCCTTGCTGTACGCAACGCCCGATACAACGAGTCGTTCCATGTCCTCTGTTTCTTCCACAACCATTGTCCCTTCCTCCTCTTTGAAAGACGATCTGACATGCACTGGCACATGAAACTTCTTGGCAAATTCTACAGCCCGAATCTGCAACACCTTGGCACCCAGACTTGCCATCTCCAACATCTCATCGTACGATACCTTTTCAAGCTTCCTGGCTTTCTCACAGATATTAGGGTCTGTGGTGTAGACGCCGTCGACGTCTGTATAAATCTCGCAGATATCGGCCTTGAGAGCTGCTGCTATAGCCACGGCAGATGTGTCAGACCCCCCCCTGCCTAAAGTTGTGATGTTCCCTTGTTGGTCACGTCCTTGGAAACCGGCAATCGCCACGATCTTTTTCTGGCTGAGGAGATCTTGAATACGGTCGGCATTTATTTCCGCGATCCGAGCCCGCCCAAAAGCCGTGTCCGTTATGATGTTAGCCTGATGGCCTAGGAGTGATACGGCTGAACAGCCCATGGATTCCAACATGATGCAGAACAAAGATACCGTGGTTTGTTCACCGGTAGCCAGCAATACGTCAAGCTCCCTGGTGTTGGGCTCATCGGTAATCTGATGTGCTAATTGGATGAGGCGGTTCGTCTCCCCTGCCATCGCTGAAAGGACCACCACCACATCGTTCCCGGCACTATGCGTTTTGATCACTCTTTGGGCAACGCTTCTGATCCGGTCCGTGTCTGCGACCGATGTGCCTCCGTATTTCTGGACTATCAGCGCCATCAATGTCTCCCCGTGAAGTTATGAACCAAATTCAACCAGGCATCTCTCTATCAAATTGTCGGCCCTTTGTCCATATCCTATCATGAGTATATTCCGTCTATGGTCATCCAGAACGGCAATGGAAATAAAGAGCCGTTCCTCCGGGAGGATTTCGATCATTTTTTCAGCCCATTCAACGACTGTTACGTCGTCGCGCTCCATTATCTCATCCAATCCAATCTCAGTGAGTTCGGCGATGTTCTCTATGCGATACAGATCCACGTGAAAGAGGTGAAGTCGCCCGGGATAATCGTTGACTATCGTATAAGTCGGGCTCGTCACATAAAGATCTTCAGGCACCCCCAGGCCCCTTGCAATTCCCTGAGCAAGACAGGTCTTGCCGCTTCCAAGTTCACCGGTCAGAGCAATTACCGATCCACTGGTCACATGTTTGCCCAGGAACGCTCCGAGGCGGAACGTCTCTTCAGGAGAACTTGAGGTGATATGCAGTTCGTTGCGGTTCAAAGGGTTCTGACGAATGGATCTGGGAGGGAAGGACGACTGAGCGGCGTCTTATCCCACCCCTTTATTTGTTCGGGGAGAATTTCTATGACATCCGAGGCGAGATATCCGACCGGCCCCTTGCTTCGGGCAAGGAAGTCGGCTGCACAACCGTGCAGGTAGACCCCCGCACCAACAGCTTCATTAACAGGTAGGCCCTGGACAATGAGACCCGAGATCATGCCTGTGAGCACGTCTCCCATCCCGCCAGAAGCCATACCGGGATTTCCAGTTGGGTTGATCAGAATAGTCCCATCAGGATGAGCCACAACCGTTCCGGCTCCTTTAAGGACCAAATGCACCTTGTGCGTTTCTGCAAAACTTCGGGCCTGACGGATCCTTTCTTGCTGAACCTGCGAAGGCGTTTTTCCCACAAGCCTTGCCATCTCACCGGGATGAGGCGTCATCACTACCGGGACCTTTAGATTTTTCAGAAAGGCTAAGCTGCCAGCCAGCGCATTGAGGCCATCCGCGTCAATGATTACAGGAACAGGAGAGGTTTTTATGAGTCTTCTGACCAGGTTCTGCGTTGGTTTGGCTGTGCCGAGGCCCGGGCCGATGGCCAACCCATTCTTATGTTCCAACAAGCTCATAATTCTGCCATACGCCGACAATCCTAAAGTTTGATCGGCATTTTCGGGCAGAGGTGCAGTCATAACCTCAGCAAGCTGTGATTCCATGGCTATGTTAAGGCTCTCTGGAATTCCAAGCGTTACCAGTCCTGCGCCGACGCGCATTGCTGCACGACTGGCCATAACCGCTGCACCAGTTTTGCCTGGGGAGCCCCCTATCAAGAGGAGATGCCCGGTGGTCCCTTTGTGGCTCTCAGCTGCCCTCGACTGAAACCAGGGCTTAGTCATTTCTCGGGTCAGGAGATAGTGTTTTGGGCCAATCTCATCAACAACGACAGAAGGGATTCCGATGTCGATAACCTCCAATTGTCCAACAAACTCGGTTCCTGGCAATACAGCATGGCCAATTTTGGGTAATCCAAAGGTCACAGTTACTGTTGCATCAATACAGGAGCCACGTGGTTTGCCCGTGTCTGAATCAAGGCCAGAAGGGATATCCACAGCAAGGATTGGTTTTTGAAGTGTATTCAAGAAACCGA
>JAQYVR010000097.1 GCA_030145395.1 Desulfobacteria bacterium | reverse complement strand
AGCCCTTCCAGCGTTCACTGCCTATCACATCACAGGCCCTTTCAGATATCTCAGGCATGGCTTGGGCCAGCAGCCGATCTGCAACCTCCTGGGGAAATCCAATGCCTTCCTTGATGTCTTTCCAGGCACTTTCAGCGACTTCAACTTCCCCCTGGCCGACCTCTTCGAAAAGGATAGCTCCGCTTTCAGTATCATAACTTCTAAGGCTCACAGATAGTTGTACCAGCATACGTGTGTTTCTGAGTCCCCATATGCCGCGTTTCTCCGCCAAACATTCAAGCCCGGAAAGGCCCTCCTGCAATACCACACTGAGGCCAAGGGCTCTGCCAAGTTTGGCCAGGGCTATATTGTTTATCCGACCGGAAGGAAGGAGGGGTATCCCAGCCAGGAGGTCGAGGGTTTCTTGGGAATCTATGATGATGAGATCATCGCACGAGCTTTCCACAGAGGTTTTGAAATTGGTTCTAACCAACTTTGCAAACGCCTCGCCTCCGTAACCCGTTTTATTGAAAGTAGGCAGAAAAGCTATTTTTTTCTTTAAGCGCCCACCCTTGCCCGTGATATCTTCGGTTATCTTTTTGGTCGCGGCGCAGCCAACTGCAAGAAAAACGGCAGCCAAGCAGAACAAAATAAAGACGGTACCCTTCGAGCGTATCATCCTGATTCCTTCCCTCCGGTAAGTGTTCAATATCTCAAGTGTGCCAAGGCGAGCCAACATAGCACTTCACAGGCTGTTGAAAAACCCTTTCTGGTTCCTTAGTTATAGAATTCGTGTTTTTTCTGGCAGAAAATATCTTTGTGCCTAAAAAACTACATGACAATCAGAACGTTAAGTTCGAAATCCGAATATCGGCACGTAGTGAAGCTTCGCGCTAATCCGAAACAATGACCAAATTTTCCAAATTCAAATGACATAAACGCAAAGCTCATATCTAAGAGAAGAATTATTGTTTTGAACATTTGGAAATTTAGCATTTCGGATTTGTTTGTGGCTGACGCCTTGAAAACAGTACGAGTTTCGAATTTCGTGGTTAGCGCAAGGTTGCGCCTAACGGCTTTGAAAAATGCACTTCGTGTCGAATTTCCGGTTTATCCGGGTTAGGAGTCCCGTCGATCAACTGTCCAGAGAACCGATGTAAGGTTTAAGGTCCACAACAGGAGTCCCATCCACGGCATCCAGTCCACGGACCTTGAGGATCGGGCCTTCGACAGCAAGGACGTCCACAAGACACAAGCCAATCGGGTTGGGGCGGTCCGGACTTCGGGTTGAAAAGATGCCCCGTTTGGGAATATCGGGGTCCCCCCTTGGATGTATCCTCAGAGCGTTGCACTCTGCCATGTGGAACCAACACAGGACGAAAAGCTTGTCTCCAGTCTGAATACCGTCCAGGCCCTCCAAGAACTTCTCATCTATGACAAGTTCTGCTTCCACACCTGCAGGCCGGCCCTGATGAGGGGCCTGGTCCCTATCTCTTAACGGAGACCGGACCCGGCCGATCGGCCTGATTTTGTAATCAGTCACGCAATCTTATCCTTCCTCCCTGTATTCCACCCGTCCGGTGGTGGTAATGCCGCCCCGAGGCGTGAAGGTCCCCACTACCTCCATAAACTTGGGGTGCACACAGGCAACCAGATCTTCCAGGATTCGATTCACCACATGTTCGTAAAAGATGCCGACGCTACGATACTGCACCAGGTAATACTTCAGCGACTTCAACTCAACAATCTTGTCATTAGGCTTGTATCGAATCGAGATACAGGCAAAGTCTGGAAGACCTGATATAGGACACACAGAAGTAAATTCTGGCTGGTCAATCTTGATCTCAATACCTCTCTGCGTTCTGTAGTCATAGTCGAGTGCCTGAAGCAAACCCTGGTCTATCGTGTCAGGGCTCTTGATGTTGTCAAGCAGCGCCTTTTGCATTTCAGGTATGTCCATGATGCTTCCTTTCTTTGGTCAATGCATAGAATAGGGGCGTGTCCAGAAGGGCGATCAACAGCTTCAGAACATACTGCCCCAGGATCATCTTCCCCAAATGAGGAACAACTCCCCAGAAGGCTAGTCCGATAAAGATCACCGAGTCAATTAGCTGACTGGTCATCGTGGAGAGGTTGTTACGGAGCCACTTATAACGTCCCTTGGTTAGACGCTTCCAGAAATGGAAGGCCCACACATCATGATTTTGAGAACATATGTAGGCGAGCAAAGATGCAAGCACGATTCTGCGGTTGGGACCCAGGAGTAACTCATATGCGGCCTGCTGCTTTTGCATGAATGGAGCTGCTGGAAGGAGCATCCCGGCGTACACTATCATCATGGCAAAGACAGAGGCAAGGAGCCCGTACCACACGGTTCGGTCGGCCTCCTCTTTTCCGTATAACTCTCCAATAATATCTGTGGCAAGGAAAGTGAACGGATAGATAATGATGGCAGCGGGAACCACCAGTTTCCAGATAACAATGATCTTGGCTGCGATGATATTGGAGATAACCAAGCCTGAGACAAAAAGCGATTGTAGAACAGATAGCTTGTGAAGTTTCATAAATCAAATGGCACAGCCCTGTGCGATATGGCCGGTTCTGTCGTAGCCGCCATGCACGGTAGGCAATGCTTCAGTCTTTCGTGCCCTATAACACAATTGCATTGGCAGGGAAAGAACTACCCAGACAAACGCCCATGCTAAAAGCTCCACCTTGACACCCCGGGTCCCCTTTGTTAGAAGGAAATGAGGGGTATAAGTCGTGAAGATCAAGTACTATGGTGTAAGGGGCTCTATTCCTGCTCCAGACCCCAGTACCGTAAAATACGGGGGGAACACGCTCTGTGTGGCCGTCTGGAGCGCCGATAATCTGCTGATATTAGACGCCGGCACAGGTCTGCGAGTTCTCGGTAATGAACTCATGAGTACCCCTTTTGGCCGGGGGCGCGGAAAAGGTGCCTTCCTGTTCAGTCATTTCCACTGGGATCATATCCAGGGATTTCCCTTCTTCATGCCAGCTTATATTCCCGGGAATTCTTTTGAGCTTTATGGCCCCTCTATCGCCGGCGTGAGTCTTGAGGATACGCTGAGACAGCAACAGGAGTATCAGAACTTTCCTGTTTCGATGGCAGAAATGCCTTGTGAGCTGGCATTTACGAACCTAAAACGTGGTCAAATCCTGGACGTCAATGGCATGGAGATAACAAATCGAAGGTTAAACCATCCGGCAGGCGTATTTGGATACAGAATATCCAGTCAAGGAAAATCGATCGTATATGCGACAGATACGGAACATTATTCGGCCCCCGATCCGACCCTCCTGGAATTGGCTGATCATGCCGACCTCATGATTTACGACGCTGCTTATACCCCGGAACAGTATAAAGGGCGCGTGGGTTGGGGCCACAGTACATACGAGGAAGGGATCAAGATTGCCAAGGCTGCCAATGTTGGCCAACTCCACCTTTTTCACTTCGACGCCGGCCTTTCTGACGACACTATCGACGGCTTGTTGGAAGAGGCCCGAAAGGATTTTCCGAACACCTTTGCTGCTCAAGAGGGATGGGAATTCACGCTGTAAGCTGAAAGCTCAAAGGCAGCCGAGACACCAACCTTCATTCCTTGTGAGCTATCAGCCAACCAGCAACGCCGCCATGGGGACTTAGGCGCGTTAATGAGATGGACTATAGAAGGGTATCATGACCTTGGGCTGAGCTGCCCACAGGCGGCGCAGATGTCGCTTCCCTTGCTGTGGCGGATGATAACGGTATAGTGACGATTCTGGAGAACCTCTTGAAAGGCCAGGATTGCATCTTCTTCAGGTGTCTTGAAGTCGGTCCCCTCGAACGGGTTAAAGGGTATCAGATTAATCTTGGCTCGTAAGGGCCTCAATAGTCTTGCCAAACGCTCTGCATCCGAGGGCGCGTCGTTTACGCCGGCAATCAGAACATATTCGAACATGATCGTTCGACGAGGGGGGAGCGGAAACCTTCTACAGGCTGAAAGCACCATCTCAATCGGATAGGTCCTGTTTATGGGCATCAACCTGCTTCGAGTGGCGTCGTCTGCCGCGTTCAGGGAAACGGCCAAGTTAACCCTTATATCCCGTCCCAGATCATCCATCCTCGGAACCAGCCCGGCTGTAGAAAGGGTGACACGGCGACTCGAAAACTGAAGACCGTTATTTCCGGCAATGGTCCTGATGGCCCGCACCACGTTCTCGTAGTTGGCAAGTGGTTCTCCCATACCCATGAGAACGATGTTGGTCAGAGGGTCTGGCCCTTGAAGGTCCTCTTTCACAGCACAGATCTGATTGACGATTTCCGCAGGCTCAAGATTCCGCACCAGTCCGCCCCGGCCGGTGAGGCAGAACTTACAGCCCATGGCACAGCCCACCTGGGTCGATATGCAGAGTGTCCAGTGGCCGGGTTCCGGAATCAAGACGCTTTCGACATATTGGCGGTCTCTCAAACGGAAAAGGTATTTCATAGAACCATCCCGTGAGGTTTGAACCCGTTCTGTCTCAAGCCTGGTTATGACCAGCCTCTCGGAAAGAAAACCCCTGAGATCCTTGGAAAGATCTGTCATATCCGAAAAAGAAGAGATGCCTCGGTGGTAGATCGACCTGAAGATCTGGCCAGCCCGATAAGGGGCAATGTCGTGTTTCCCGAGCCATTGCACAAGGGAGTCTTCTGTGAAGTTTTTCACATCCTGTCTAATAGATTCAGGGGACAATGCAGGCCTCTAAATAGTGACGGCTTCGTAAAAAGTCCATCTGTTTTCCGACTGGTCGGGGTCACTGTGCCGTGTGTTTGCCGATTCTTTACGAATCCATCAACACTGATACGCTACACGTTTCCAAACTATTTGCTTGACACATGATCTGAGTGGTAATAATTATAGGAGTTTTCCTATAATAAAGTGTTGCCATGTTTGAAAATCTTACCGATAAATTAAACGTTGCTTTCAAGAAGCTCAAAGGCCACGGCAAATTAACTGAGAAAAACATCGAGGCCGGGCTAAAAGAGGTGCGCCTGGCCCTTCTTGAGGCCGACGTCCATTACAAGGTGGCCAAGAACCTTATCGCAGCTATCAGGGAACGTGCCGTCGGTCAGGAAGTCCTAGGTAGCCTGACACCAGGGCAGCAGGTTGTCAAGATTGTTAATGAAGAGCTGACTCAGCTAATGGGGAGTAGGCACGAAGGGCTGTGCCTGGCTGGCAGCGGGCCCGCCGTGTTGATGCTGGTTGGCCTGCAGGGTTCTGGAAAGACCACCACAGCCGGCAAACTGGCCAAGCTTCTAAAGGGTCTACACAGGAAACCATATCTTGTCCCTGCTGATCCGTATCGTCCGGCAGCAATTGAACAACTTAAGAAGATCGGTGACCAAGTGGGTGCGGCAGTCTTCCCATCCACCAGGGACATGGATCCAGTGGATATTTGTAGAGATGCCCTCCTGGCAGGGCGTCAGGGTGATTTTGATACCCTCTTGATTGATACGGCGGGACGCCTCCACGTTGATGAAACCTTGATGACTGAGTTGGGAAGGATCAAGGAGATCGTGCATCCGTCTGATATCCTGTTGGTGGCTGACGCCATGACCGGACAGGACGCCGTTAATATGGCCAAGGCCTTTAATGATGCACTCGATATTGGTGGCGTCATTCTTACAAAGATGGAAGGGGATGCCCGTGGTGGCGCAGCAATATCTATAAAAACGATTACCTCGAAGCCGATCAAGTTTATAGGTGTAGGTGAGAAGCTGGATGCCCTGGAGCCCTTTCACCCGGAGAGGATGGCATCAAGAATCCTGGGTATGGGTGATATGCTTTCTCTGATCGAGAAAGCGCAGATGGGCATTGACGAAAAGAAGGCTCGGGAACTGGAAAAAAAGCTGCGCAGAAACGAGTTTACCCTGGAAGACTTTCGCGATCAAATGACACAGATAAGAAAGATGGGTTCCTTAGAGGACCTCATGGGGATGATCCCCGGCATGGGTAAGCTCAAGCAACTCAAGCAGTTCAAAGCGGACGATAGCGAACTGGTCCGCATTTCCGCCATCATCGACTCCATGACTGTGGGAGAGCGTCGGAACCATAGCATCATGAACGCAAGCCGACGCAGACGGATTGCCAGGGGAAGCGGAACGACTGTGCAGGATGTAAACCAACTCCTGAAGAATTACGTTCAGGTCAACAAGATGTTAAAAAAGATTAACAAAGGTGGCCTTCGCGCCTTCGGGCGAGGAGGGTTGCCGGTTTAAGGAGGAACAGTAATCAGATGTCTGTGAAGATTAGATTGGCCAGGTACGGCGCCAAAAAAAAGCCGTACTATCGTATCGTCGTGGCTTCGACTGATGCGCCCCGGGACGGCAGATTTCTCGAGCACATTGGGACCTATGACCCGCTGCAGAAACCCGCTGCAGTGACTTTGAAGCGGGATCGTGCAGAAGCGTGGATTGAAAAAGGGGCCGTTCCATCGGCGACTGTCAGGAGTATATTGAAAAGAGAGGGCTTCTTTTCAAAGACTGCGAATGCTTAAAACAGGCTTTGCACAACAGCTTACCTTTTTTCGGAACAGCGGTTTTCTCTTGTGACACTGTCGGGAGGTCGGGGGATGAAGGACTTGGTCAAGTACATTGCCGAAGCACTGGTCGATTATCCGGAGCAGGTAGAAGTTTCCGAAGTGGAAGGCGAACAAACCTCGGTCATTGAACTAAAAGTGGCCAAGGATGATCTGGGAAAGGTCATCGGCAAGCAAGGCCGCACAGCCCGCTCCATACGGACCATTTTGAGCGCTGCCTCAGCAAAAATCAAAAAGCGGTCCGTGTTAGAGATCATCGAATAACGTGTCATGCATGGGGACGCCCTCATTCCCATTGGCAAGGTTGTGGGAACCCACGGGATCAAGGGCTACCTCAAGGTAAGTTCTTACGCCGAATCTGCGGATTCCTTTTCACCAGGTACGCAGCTGGCTTTGAGAAGAGAAGGTGAGCCGGTTGTAATACTCGGGATTGAATCGGCCCGTCCACACAAGCATGGCATGCTCCTGGCCTTAGAAGGTATTGTTTCTATTGATGCCGCCAAAGAATTGGTCGGCTGTGACCTGTGCATCGATAAAGCCACCCTCCCCGAATTGGAAAGTGGCAACTACTACTGGCACCAGATCATTGGCCTGGAAGTCTTCACGGTGAATGACCGGCGCCTAGGTCGCGTGGTATCCATTTTGCCCACAGGGAGCAATGATGTATATGTCGTGCGCGACGGGAAAAAGGAGGTCTTGATTCCAGCAATAGACTCTGTCGTGGTTGATATCGATCCAACGCACGGGGTCTTGCGGGTAGACCTTCCGGAAGGCCTGGAAGGTTAATCGGGACTCTAAGTACCCAAGCTTGGCAGATGAACTTCACGGTTCTTACAATATTTCCTGAGATGTTTTCCACTCTCCTCGTAGGGGGTATTGTAAAGAGGGCAATTGAGAACGAATATATATCGGTCGAGCCCATAGATATCAGGGGATTTACCAACGACCGACACCGCACCGTGGACGATCGCCCTTATGGCGGCGGTTGCGGGATGGTGATGAAGCCAGAGCCGGTGGCAGAAGCCGTGAGGCATGCCAGGAAGAAACGCCCTGAGTCATACACTGTATTGCTTACGCCTCAGGGTCGGCTCTTTGACCAACAGGTTGCACAAGAGCTTACAGGATGCAAGGGACTCATTTTGGTTTGTGGCCGTTACGAAGGGATTGACGAGCGAATTCGTGAGCATCTTGTAGATGACGAAATCTCTATCGGAGATTATGTGCTTACCGGCGGTGAACTTGCTGCCATGGTAGTCATCGATGCAGTGAGCCGATTGATTCCTGGCACCCTTGGGGGCGAGGACTCGGCACAAGAGGATTCCTTTTCAACGGGATTGTTGGAGCATCCGCAATATACACGGCCCAGGTCTTTTGAGGGAGCGGATGTGCCGGACGTATTGCTTTCTGGTAACCATGGTGCTGTGAAGGAGTGGCGGCGACAAGCCTCACTGCTCCGTACAGTGCTAAACAGGCCCGACCTCCTGAGGGAGCACCATCTTTCGAGAGACGATATGGAGTTTATGAAAAAACTCCAGAAAGATATCAAAACCATCATTGGTAAGCACTCGACAGAGTCTTGACAGTTTCAAACAACCTTTACTTGGCTCTGATACACCATCCGGTGTATAACATTAACGGGGAGGTGATTGCATCAGCGGTCAGCAACCTTGATTTGCACGACATATCAAGGGCTGCAAAGACTTATGGTACAGGAGCCTTCTATGTAGTTACACCCCTGGAGGACCAGCGGAGGCTTGTTGAGCAGATTGTGTCTCACTGGACTGAAGGTTTAGGTGCCAAGTACAATCCCGACCGTTGCGAGGCGTTGAGACTGATCAAGGTGGCCGTGTCTCTGGATGACGTACGGGATGACATTGCTCGTAACGGTGAATGTGCACCGGCGACCGTTGTAACCGATGCCAGACCACATGCGCGCAACATAAGTTATGATGCTCTGGCAGAGATGATAAAGGGTGAACACCCTTACCTGCTTGTTTTCGGCACAGCGTGGGGGCTGACGCGAGAGTTCATTGAGGAAGCCGACTATGTCCTGGCCCCTATCATTGGGAGAAGCGGATACAATCACCTGTCTGTTCGCTCGGCTGCTGCCATTGTGCTTGACAGGCTTTTGGGGCAAGATAGATTGAACGCCTAAAGTTAAATACCAAAGACCTGTCAGCCAAGCCCATTAGGACGATCAACTTTAGCTCACTTAACTTGGAGGAAGATATGGAAGTTATTCAGGCAATGGAAAAAGAACAAATGCGATTTGACCTGCCGTATTTCAAGCCCGGCGATACCGTCAAGGTGCACGTTAAAATCCGAGAAGGGGACAAGGAGCGGATTCAGGTCTTTCAGGGGGTTGTCATTAAGAAACGCAAGGGCGCAGCAAGTGCCTCGTTTACTGTGCGAAAGGTCTCCTATGGAATCGGCGTGGAGCGCATTTTTCCCCTGCATTCTCCCAACATCGACAAGGTCGAGGTTGTCTTTAGGGGCCGTGTTCGTCGCTCACGTCTCTATTACCTGAGGAAGCGTAGAGGAAAGTCGGCCCGGATCAAAGAACTGCGCACCGTTTAAGCGTCAGCTGGCTGTAGCCCAAAAGGCCATTGTTCAGCGGTTCTTGTTTTGCCCTTTGCTTGACCGAAACCCCTTGAACGGTGGCCTCTCCAGGTCGGCGAACCTGGTTTTCCGGATCATAGGCTGTGGACACGACTCATGAACAGTTTGAAGAAGACGCCCGGAAACAGGGTTATTCTAAGATTGCCGGTATAGACGAGGCTGGAAGAGGTCCCCTAGCCGGGCCTGTAGTAGCTGCAGCAGCCATACTCCCCCACGAGTTTTGCCTTCCCCATCTTGACGATTCTAAGAGGTTAAGCCCTCAGAGGCGAGAACAGCTCTTCGATGCAATCTATGAACAGGCCGTCTCTGTAGGGATTGGTATTGTTGAGCCGGCAGAGATCGACCGTATCAATATCCTTCAGGCTGCTCTGTTGTCCATGTATATTGCAGTGGACAACCTGAGGCCAGGCGCGGATTACTTGCTGGTTGACGGCACCTTTCAAATTAGATCTTCGGTCCCTCAGCTAGTCATCAAACATGGTGACAGACGTTCCCCCTCCATAGCGGCAGCATCCATCATTGCCAAAGTAACCCGGGATCGACTCATGAGATTTTACGACGAGGAATTTCCCGAATACTGCTTTGGCAAGAATAAGGGGTACGGCACCGAGGAACACCGCACCGCAATTCGCACCTTTGGGTATTGCGGGATCCATAGGAAGAGCTTTCGCGGGGTTAAAGAATACGTGAATTCTTTGCTGTGAACTGCGACAGAGAGCGCATTCCCTGCAGGTTCTGCCTGACGGCAGTGCTTCGCGGGCTGCAGGGAGCTTCAATTTGGGGCATATTATGTTCGGAAAGTGGTTTCGAAAGTCGGACGGTCCTAACATCGACGAGCGGCGCCGTACCGGGGAGAGCGGTGAAGCCCTTGCTGTGAAATTTCTTGAAAAGAACGGATATAAGATTATTGAACGCAACTATCGCTGCAAATTGGGCGAGATCGATATCATCGCACGAGACGATAGAGGGCTCGCCTTTATTGAGGTAAAGGCCCGACGCACAGACGAATTTGGAGGACCCAAGTGGGCCGTGACACCAAAGAAACAGCGCAAGATTTCTATGGTAGCCCTTGAATACCTGAAAGAGACTGAGCAGATGGAAAAGAAGGCCCGTTTTGATGTGGTCGCCATCCGTTTGCTGCCAGATCATCCTGATGTCGAAATCATAAAGAATGCCTTTGAACTTGCCTACTGATCAAGTGACGCCAACCCATGCCACCGCCATTGGGACGCTTTTCGTCCTGGCCACACCCATAGGCAACATGGAAGACATCACCTTGCGGGCCATTCGCGTGCTCAAAGAGGTGGGGGTGATTGCAGCCGAGGATACACGGCACACCCGAAAACTGCTCGCACGCCACGAGGTTTCCACGCCGCTAATATCGTATCATGACCACAATAAGGAGAAACGCACTCCAGGGCTTATTAAGAAGCTAAAGTCCGGGGATTCTATTGCCCTTGTGACGGATGCGGGCACCCCCTCCATATCAGACCCGGGCCATTATCTTGTCCGGGCGGCTATCCGGGAAGCCGTTCCGGTCGTCCCGATCCCCGGGGCATCAGCCCTAACCGCGGCATTGAGTGTATCAGGCCTTCCTACGGACAGTTTTGTTTTTGTCGGGTTTGTACCCCGGAAATCAGCCAAGCGCAAACAACTCCTGGAAAATCTGAAAGGAGAACCACGAACCCTCATTTTCTATGAGTCTCCCAAACGTCTGATTGGCCTTGTGCGGGAGATTATTACTCTAATGGGAGACCGAAAAGCGGTGGTGGCCAGGGAACTTACCAAACTTTACGAGGAAGTCATAAGGGGGTCATTGAGTGATATACTAGAGTCATTGGAGACCCGTTCGTCCCTGAAAGGTGAACATACGCTTCTTGTGGGAGGCAATGAAGGGACAGAGAAAGTCGACACAGACCTGGTTTTGAACGACCTCAGGCAGCTGCACCTCGAGACAGGTCGCCCCTTGTCGGATCTGGTCAAGGAGGTTGCTGGAAAATACGGTCTTTCGAAGAAAGTCGTCTATGAAGAGGCCTTGAAGCTCAAGAAAGAAGGTCAGATCACTTCAGAAGATTTGTAGGGTTGTATCCAAATCATTGCGGGTACCCCCCCTCAACCCCAATGTGGGCCCTTTCAAATCATCCCCGTGCAATTCGTCTTTGAATCCAGTAACGTTGTTAACTTACGCCTATCCATAAATAACGTAACAAGCGTTGGGCACCGGGTAAGTTTATAAGTTAACAACGGCCCTATCTACACATCTGTATGGACATTCCTCATAGAGATCCCAGCCGTTCAGTTTGCCTTTCCCATGGCTGCCCCGTTTAAGGACTAACCGCACTGTGACAAGGATCGCATACGGCTGTCTCACTCAAATACTGAGGCGGACCCTCAGGATTCTTAAACAAGGGGGCATCTGCGCATTGAGTCCGTCCGTCAGCATGACATTCGTTACATCCGGTTTCGTCCAGCGAAAAACCAGGGCCTGCTGGGGGAGGTACGAAGTGCGCGGCATGCATCAGGTTCACCGTGTGGCATCCGAAAGTGAAACAATTGGGTTCACCACCACCGTGCGCCGGTAGGTGCGGGTTATGGCACGTAGAACAGGCTATCTCTGATGCCTCATCATGGGCTGCTGGCGCCTCAGAGGGTGCTGACGGCGGGTTCGGGGGCGTGTCATTGTGGCATGAAAGGCACAGTGCTCTCCCATCATCCAAGG
>JAQYVR010000096.1 GCA_030145395.1 Desulfobacteria bacterium | reverse complement strand
AAATAATAAGACCCATATACCCCTTCTTCGAACCAAACTGCACCGGCCGCCGGTACCTGCGGACCATGTGCATCGGATCGAACTTCTTGAGCGGCTGGACAAAAAACGATTACAAAATCCAATGTGAAGGCTTTCTCCATCCTTGAAATTGCAGTATTCGATAAGCAACAGTTGGCCTCAGCAGATTAATGACTTGATCTGGAATTGGAAGGTTTTCAAATGCTGGAAGAGTCAAGGCTTATGGTTGTACGCTATCATTCGCTATTCGGGGTGGGGAATAACCCTTGGGAGCAGGTAAAAAGGAGTTGGGCTCAGGGAGGTGACAGGTTTCTCCCAGGGCCGGAGCACGGGAGACTGCGCTCGCAGTTCCTCAATTGGCTGTTTGGGATAGACAAAGCTCCCTATGTGCTACGTGTACAACCGGGGCTTCATAGACCTTGAGGCCCGTGTTCTCCCCTATGAGTCCTCAGACCGCTGGGCGACCTTGGTCTCCTTCACACTACAAGATCCTTCCCGAACGACAGTCTCCTAGAGCTGACTCTCGATGGGGATGAGGCGATAGAAGAAATCACCGATCCGTTGCCCGAAACTGCGTGCCGGCTGGCTGGAAACCGTACCTAAGCTGGACTCCCAGCGAAGCTCACCGTCCTCAGTGAGGTAGACCCGCCAGGCATTTTCCGGCGCTATCATCAAATCGAACTGGCGCGCCAATTCTTCGGCCAGCTCGGAAGACTGGATATAGAGACCGTTTTCCGTGTTGATCTCTATGGCCCGTGGATCAATGTTGAGAGATCCGATAAAACACCGTTTTCTGTCTCCCACCAGCGCCTTGACATGAAGGCATAGAAATTTCGAATGAACCGGTGGTACATCAATTGCGTCACGCATCTCAGGGGACGGGTCGTGCCGAAACTCATAGAGGTCCGCCCCGGTGGCAAGGATCCGCCGCCTGTATTTCTTATAGTGGCTGTGGGCAATGGTGTGATTGTTTGCACCCATGGATGCCGTCAGGATGGACACCTCAACACCTTCCGACTCCAGTCTCGCAAGGTTCTCCAAAAATCCCTTCACAGGGATAAGGTAGGGGGTAACCATGATCAGTTCTTCATGACTGGGCTTTGCCAGATAATCGAGCATATCCAGCAGGCGATACTCCACCCCGCTGGACTGATCCGGTTCGTCCTGTATGAAGTGGGCCTCACCAGCCTTCATACGGGACGGCAGTTGTCGCAATTGCGCCTCCCAGTTCTTGGGCTCAAGGGGGTAAGAGGCAAGGGTTTCTCGATTCTCGGCCATTCTCTGTGAAACCTGATGGCGAATCGACTGGAGTGCATTCGGATCATCAACCTTTGCCATGGCAGCGCCTGGATACGCGGTTTCCGCATTCCAGTATTGGTCGAAAGCTTGTGACAGTTCCTGTATCACGGCGCCGGCCACGAGGACGTCCAGATCCCGGAAATTGTATTTCCTGCTCAACCCTAAATACGGATTACCGATATTGCGCCCGCCCACGATGGCCATGGAGCCGTCAATCACTAGGAGCTTGTTGTGCATACGACGGTTCAGCTCTCTGAAATAGAGGAAAAACTCTCCGATCCCCCCCAGGGTGCTTTCCCGGACTTTACCAGGATTGAAGATCTTGATGTCCAAGTTTGGATGTTTACAGATGGCTGCGATGTCCCGATCCTTGGCTGCAAGGACAAAGTCGTCTACGAGCAGACGCACACGCACTCCCCGGTCCGCGGCGTTGAGCAGGCGGTTAAACAGCAGGTTGCTCGCTTCATCGCCCTGCCAGATGAAATACTGGACATCGATGGAGGTCGTGGCGTGATCCACGAGGGCCAACCGCCAGTTCATGGCATCGTCATTGCGTATGAGGAGCATGAACGCGGACTTCTCAGGTCCATGGATTCTGGAGATCTCTGCCGAGACCTCGGCCAGTGAGCCGGATGCCGCCGGGGTCAAAGAGAGGACTTCAGGCTGCGGCAGAACCGGCTTCAGTACAGTACAGCCGCCGGCAGCCAAAGCAAAAAGGAGGGCCAAGAAGGTTATGGAAGCTTTTCGCACCTCAAGTGAACTCGTCTGTATTTTCGAAGCCATAAAACACCTCCTGTATCCGTTGGCTTATACCTTTCTAAGGGTCATCCATCAAGAAAAAAAGGATAAAAAATCCTTCCATTATAGAATCAGATGTAAGGGTCAATATCAGGAGCTACCGTCGATCAGGATACTCATCGAATTGTAAGTGATCTCATGAAATAATTTTTGAAATCAAAGTAAGATTATCCTGCTGCATTTTCAACTATAGGTAATGTTGCTATATTCAACGTCTTGAAAATATTCTGATATGCCTAAAACTACTTGCGGCTCCAAACTACAGATACCATAGAATAGCGTTTTATCAATCGTTGCGCTGACGCGACTGAGCCAACAATATTGGTGACACCTCAGATCCATAATAAGCGACAACAGGTTTATAACCCATAGCAATGATTGATAAAATGGTGAACTGTACCGCGGCTGAGCATCAGGATTCGACGAGTGCAGTCTATGGGGATTATATGGATGGCATCAAGTCAATAATTCTTAACGAGGGCAGCGATTTGAGCGGGGTGAATTTAATAAAATGAACAATTGGAGCTTTCGGCGCCCCCATT
>JAQYVR010000004.1 GCA_030145395.1 Desulfobacteria bacterium | reverse complement strand
GAGATAACAGACAACAGACTCAGTGTTACACTCTTAGACCAGATGCTTCAGATGGAAGTCCGGATCGATGCAGACCTTATAACCCTTGCGTCGGCTATCTTGCCGCCCGAAGACGGCAAGCTCTTTTCAAGGCTCTACAAGTTGGCATTGAACGAGGAGGGTTTTTTCCAGGAAGCCCATGCCAAACTGCGGCCTGTCGATTTTGCCACAGACGGGGTCTACATGGCCGGTCTGGCCCACGGGCCCAAGCCTGTGGAGGAAAGCATTGCCCAGGCCCAGGCCGCTGCTGCCAGGGCCACAGCCCTGCTTGCAGCAAAGACCGTCTTTACGAGCGCCGTGGTGGCATACACGTATCCACAACATTGCACGGGCTGTGGCGTGTGCATGGAAATCTGCCCATTCGGTGCGACTAGCATTGATGAGGAGACGGGCATGGCACAGATCAACCCTGCCCAGTGCAAGGGTTGCGGGCTGTGTGTGGCGTCTTGTCGCTCCGGCGCCTTGAACTTGAAAGGATTTGACCAGGCCCAGACCTTTGCGATGATTGATGAAGCGCTGTCCTGAGCAAGTGTGCCATCTGATGCTGGCCAATAGTCAGAACGGGCCAACTTCAAAATCCGACACGAAGTGAAGCTTGCGCTAACCACGAAGCACGAAACAAATACGAATGACCAAAGCACGAAATTCTAAACAAAAACAACTTAAGCCACTCGGGCTTACGCCCCAAGAACTTGGTTGAAGTTTTGGTAATTTGAATTTTAAATTTGTTTCGAAATAGCGCAAAGCTTCACTTCGTGCCGAAATTCGATATTCGGATTTACCCAGTATCTAACGCGAATCTCAGCACCCACAACTTATGGCTGGTAAGGACGTTTGAAGAAACATGCAAGAGTCAGAACCTAAAATTATCGCCTTTCTGTGCAACTGGTGCAGTTACAGTGCAGCTGACCTGGCAGGGGTAAGCAGGCTGGCGTATCCGTCCAATATCCGGGTTATCCGGATACCGTGTACCGGTCGGATGAGCCCGAAGTTTATCCTGGATGCTTTTCGTCACGGGGCCGACGGAGTATGGGTCTCCGGGTGACACCCCGGAGAGTGTCATAACCAGGAAGGTAATTACTATGCCCGGAGAAAATTCGCCCTGCTGAAAAGCTTCCTTGAACATACAGGTATTGAACCGGGACGGCTTCAGTTTTCCTGGGTCTCTTCGTCAGAGGCAGGCAAGTTTGTGGATGTGGCCAACAAGGTTACCGCTGATGTTAAGGCTTTGGGCTCGCCCACACACCTCATGAAAACCAGGGCGAGGGAAGGCGTAGGACGCGGGGCAAAAGGCTTGAAGTAAAAGGCTTACAGTTGAGGGGAAACTTGCCCTTGCCCCTCAACTCTTGCCCAGTACCTCAGCGTTATTGCAGGCATAATAACGAATGATAGCTAACACAAAAAGAATCCGCGAGACCGCAAAACGGTTGCTCAGAGAGGACATAGTGGATGCCGTGCTCGGATTCAAGCAGGGCACGGTGCCTATGATTTGCCAGCCCGTGCTTGTCACCAGACCAGAGGATGTGGACGTGCTCTACTGGGACAGCTTTTGCGGGGTGAATCTGGCCAATTATCTGTCGAAGCGTAAGGATCGCATCGCGGTTGTCGCCAAAGGATGCGATGCGCGAAATATCGTGGTTCACACCCTGGAGAACCAGATCAAGCGCGATCAAATCTTTATCATGGGAGTTCCGTGCAAAGGGATGGTGGATCCTCGTAAGGTCAGGCTGGCCTTAAAGGAACGAGAGCCGCTGGAGGTCACGGAAGATGGAGACAAGATCGTCGTAATGGGTGAGGGCTTTGAGACGTCTCTCAGCAAAGCGGATCTGCTCCAGGACAACTGCGCAATTTGCATACACCGCAACCCCGTGATCTATGACGAACTCATGGGAGAGCCCGTTCCCGAACAGGAGGGGATCGACCGGTATGCTGACGAGCGAAAGCTCGAGGCCATGAGCGCTGATGAGCGCTCCAGGCACTTTCAGGATCTGGTAGCTACATGCATCCGCTGCTATGCATGCCGCGATGCATGCCCCCTTTGCTATTGCCCCACCTGCTTTGTGGATGAATCGCGGCCCCAGTGGCTGGGCAAAAGCATTGATCCGACTGATACCCTTACATTTCACTTGCTCAGGGCCTTTCACTGCGCTGGTCGCTGCACGGATTGCGGGGCATGCGAGCGCGCCTGCCCCATGGATATCAAGGTGCGCCAGTTTACCAAGAAGCTCGAAAAGGATGTGCTCGAGCTTTACGACTATGAGGCGGGTATGACCGAGGAGACCAGGCCCCCCCTGGATGTGTATCAGCCGGATGACCCGGGAGATTTTATTGAATGATGTTTTTGTCGCAGAGACTCAGTGAGCTCACGCAGCTAGAATGAAATTGCTGAAGATATCAAAAAAAGACTTCTCTGATGTCTTGAATAGGCTGAAGGATTCCTATCGGCTCTATGGCCCGGTGCGCAAGGGAAATATAGTCGATTTCGCACCTATAGAGGATGTCTCTGACATAGATCTTTCTTTCCAGAACAGCCGTCTTTCTCCCAAGTCTTTGTTCCTCCCTCAGTCGGAGAGGATGTTTGAGTATGGACTGGACCCCGCCGGGGATGAAGCACACATCCTAAAAGAGGCGTCAAAGGACTATTCGCCCAAGGCTGTCATCGGGATCCGGCCCTGTGACGCAAAGGCACTTGAGCTGGTGGATGCAAACTTTGACACACCTGAGTTCCGCGACCCATGGTGGGTGAAGGCCCGGGAGACCACTACACTGGTTGGCCTGGGATGCACCTCACCCTGTTCGACGTGTTTTTGCACCACTGTGGGAGGAGGGCCCTTTGACGACGCAGGTCTCGACGTGCTTCTGACAGAGATAAACGATGCCTTCTTGGCCAGGGTTCTCACCGAAAAAGGGGAGAAGCTCATAAAGGCTGCCAATACCTTTGAACCGGCTGAGGAAGAACTGGTTCAAAAGGCCACCGCCATCGAGCAGGAAGCAGCAGGGAAGATCGTTTCGAAAGTCGACACATCCAGGCTCGCGGAGATAGACACACTTGCACTGCATGGAGCCGACTTCTGGGAAGACGTGCAATTTGCGTGCATAAACTGTGGGATCTGCACCTATCTTTGTCCTACCTGCTGGTGTTTTGATATTCAGGATGAGACTCATGGCCGTGTGGGGTGCCGGATGCGCAACTGGGATTCATGCATGTTTCCGCTGTTCACGCTCCACGCGTCCGGACATAATCCCAGGGGGCAGAAGATCCAGAGGGTGCGCCAGCGTTTCATGCACAAGCTGAAATACTATGTGGACACATACAAGATGGGTGTCGCCTGTGTGGGGTGCGGTCGTTGTGTCCAGCATTGTCCGGTCAACATTGATATCCGTCAGGTTTGCCGACTGATGAATGAATATGAGGGAAAAGTGCCTAAAGTGAGCTAAGGTGCCTAAAGTTGACAATTTTGAAAGCAGTCTCTTTTGTTTACTTCATGAGCATTTAGGATGCAATTGAATGGACAATCCTTATCTCCCATATCCGGTACGTATCGAAGAAATCACAATCGAAACGGAAGACCGGAATATAAAAAGCTTCAGGGTAGTCTTCTTGAATCCTGAGGATGAGGAGAGGTTTTCGTATCGCCCCGGGCAATTTGCTGAGCTTTCGGTGGCAGGAACCGGGGAGTGTCCTATAGGTATTGCCTCGTCCCCCACCGAATCCGGACATCTGCTTTTCACGGTGAACAAAGCAGGTCTCGTAACCTCCCAATTGCACAACATGCAAGAAGGCGACGTCATGGGGGTGCGGGGACCGCTGGGAAACTACTATCCGCTTGATGAGATGGAAGGAAAGAATGTGGTCCTGATCGGCGGTGGATTTGCCTTTACGACCTTGCGGTCAACTCTTGTTTACATGCTGGCACCTGAGAACCGAGACCGTTTTGAGGAGATCTCGGTGGTGTACGGAGCCAGAGACGAAGGGATGCTCCTTTACAAGAGTGAGCTTGGAGCCTGGTTGTTGCGCAGTGACATTCAGTTGCATATCACTGTGGACTGCAGCGACGACCCCTTCTGCCAATACCACATCGGTTTTGTTCCGGGGATTACCGAGCAGAAGATTACCAGCGCTGAGAACAGTGTGGCAATCATCTGCGGTCCCCCTATCATGATCAAGTTTACTCAGCCTGTACTCGAAAAGGTAGGATTTCTTCCTGAAGACATTATCATGTCCCTTGAGAACCGCATGAAATGCGGCATTGGCATGTGCGGAAGATGCAATGTGGGCGCCGATTATGTCTGCAAGGACGGACCTATCTTGACCCTGGCCAAACTCAACACCCTGCCAAAAGAATACTGATACGCTAGGTTAGGAGGTCGTCAATGGCAAAATACGTTCTGAGTCTATGTATCCTGCTGCTTGTCGGATGCGCTACTTACCAGGGATTGTCCCGACTGAGCTCGCTTGAAAGCACATCGAAAGCATACGAAAAAGCTATGCGCTGGGGAGAATACCAATTGGCAAGCAGTTTCATAAAAACGCAGGAAACAGACGGGCAGAGCCTGGACTTGAAAAAGCTCGAAAATATAAAGATAACCTCTTACAAACCCATAGAAAAAAATACGTCAGAAGACAAACTGCAGGCTCATCAGACCGTGGAGATCAAGTACTACAATACAGATTATCTGATTGAAAAGACCCTTATTGACAAACAACTGTGGGAATATGACCCAAAACAAAAAGCCTGGTATCTTCAAAGTGCCTTACCTGATTTCAAGTAAGTTGGGTGAAAATGGGGCGCTGTTGACTTATAAACTTAATATACATCCAGCGGTTATGGGTTAGTGGTCATTTGTAAACATAGTTTAACAACGTCACTAGATTCACACTTGTCAGAAAACAAAAAGGATGCTGGGAAACCCGGCATCCTTTTTTTGCTGGCTAACTGGCGGCTGAAAAACCAGCCGGCTGTTTCATAGTTCTTCTAAATCTACGCCATCCCTTACGAACTGGGCATTTCGTTTTTTGCGGGCCTTTGTGATCTCGGTCTTAGTCCAGGGCTTGATAACCAGAGAGTCAGAAACGAGTTCCCAGACATATTTGGTCTCTATCCCCAGATCAAATTCTTTGGTCAGGCTCTTCTTGATCTGGTCACGGCAGTTGTGGCAAGCGGCGACTACCATCTCTGCGCCAGTGGCCTTGATCTGATCCGCCTTCCACTTGCCAAAGTCAATCCGCTCCTTTGCATATGGCCCGGCCCAGGCCCCACCGCCTGCGCCGCAACACAAGTTGTCTACGGGATTATCAACCATCTCCACCATATTCTCACAGCATTGGGCGGTGATCCATCGGGACATTTCACCACAGTGATCGCCAAATGCCATCTGAGACTTCCTCACATAATTGCAAGGGTCATGCACCGTTGTAAGCTGGGGGTGCCTGGACTTGTCTATCCTGATTCTCCCTGTTTCAATGTATTCCTTGAGAAGATCAAATATGCTGAGAATCCTAAATTCCTTGAAGGCTTCCGGAAACCATGTCTTGAACCCGAACCGGGTCGCAAAGTAGGCGTGGCCTCATTCCGGATAAAGGATGGTCTTCACCTTCAGTCTGCGGGCGTTTTCCAGGACACGTTCCACTTGGATCTTCATGCTCTCATCGTCTCCTGAAAACAAGCCCCAGTTGACGCCTTCCCAGTTGGTGGAAGAGACTGTCCAACTCTCCTTGGCCGCATGGAAGATCCTCCACAGGAATTTCATGTCGTCCGGTTCGGCAAACGGCTCCTTGGAATTCATTGTGACTATGATGTTCGCGTCCTCCTGATCAACCGGGACATAAAATCCAGGGCAGGACGCATGTTCGTCATCCTCTTCCATTTCAGCGCCCAGGCTTGCCAGGAGATGGAGCATGTCATCTCTCGGTATTCCGAGGTTGTTCCCCTTCTCGATATTCATCATTGTACCCTTGTGCAGCGACCCAGGCACTTTGTCTCTATCCCTTACTGTCCGGCATTTCCGGAACGTCTTCAACAACTCCGCACCCTGGGGGCACTTGAACTGGCATCGACCGCACAGGGTGCACACCCAGGGCCACTTGGAATCGATTACCTCCTGTTCCAACCCAAGGGCTATGGCGCGTAAGGCGGTCCTGGGATTCCAGCCAGGCACCAGCCCGGTTGCCGGACATGCGCTGACGCAGGTACCGCAAGTGTAGCAAATGTTTGCCCATTTAGGATCCAATTCCAGCTTACTCTTTGGGCGTTTATCCAAATCCAGAACTTCCATCAAACTCCTCCGAAGACTCTAACAATTTATCGAGCCAAAGATTATACTATGGATTCTTGGCCAAGGCAAGACCCGGGAGACCCCCCGATCCACCGGCCGCTGAGTTTGCCGGCAGGGTACAGGAGGTTTCCCAAATCCACCGTCTGATTTATGTGTTGATAATGATATCAGTCGGTTTCGGGGTATTCCTGATCACCAGCAAGGCATTAGATGCAAGGCGCCGAGGAGCGACGACTGAGGCGTATGAGCAATACTCCGCAAGGAGGAGCGATCGAAGGCAACGCCGCAGATGATGCCTTGATGGTGGATCAGGGGGGGTTGACCCTGCACTTTGACAACGCCCGCGCCTGTGATATGTGTGGTGACGTTTGCACTTTAGATCTCGTGTCTTTTCTTTAGAGAGGTTTTGTCTGTGTGGAAACTGACTGGTGGTTTGTTGGTCGGCTGGGGGCTGGGAAGTAACGACGCGGCCAACATCTTCGGTACGGGTGTTGCCGCAAATGCCATAAGATACAGGACGGCGATCGTTCTGATCTCTATTTTCGTTGTGGTTGGGGCGCTTCTTGAAGGCCACAAGAGCATGGATACGGTTGGCGACATGGCGAGGCTGTCATACATGGCGGCCTTCGTCGCGGCTCTGGCGGCAGGTGTTACTGTGTCGGCGTATTCTTTTCTCTCGCTGCCCGTTTCAACCTCTCAAGCCATTATGGGAGCCGTATTGGGAATCGGCATAATCTCAGGCATTCCAGACTTTACGCGTCTCTACAAGGTTATGATCTGCTGGGTTCTCACCCCTGTCTGTGGCATCGCCTTTAGCTATATTCTTTATCCACTCCTCGGAAAGATCTTCCAAAGATTCCTCATAAATCTGCAACTCCGAAATATGTTCATACGATGGGGCCTGATATTTGCGGGTTGCTATGGCGCATACTCACTCGGTGCCAACAATGTGGCCAACGTTACAGGCGTTTACGTGGGATCAGGCCTTCTGACACCATTTCATGCAGCACTTATCGGAAGCTTGAGCATTGCTTTCGGCGTTTTGACATACAGCAAGAAAGTAATGAACACAGTCGGTAAGGAGATAATCCATTTAGATGAGTTTTCGGCCTTTGTCTCAACATTTTCTGCGGCAATTACGCTCCATTTATTTACGCAGGTGGGTGTTCCCGTATCCACTTCCCAGGCCATAGTGGGAGGCGTGACCGGCGTGGGTCTTGTGAAAGGGCTAAGAGCCGTAAAGAAAACGACGCTCATCGAAATCGCCATTGGATGGGTTTCCACACCACTACTCTGTGCGGTGATTGCCTATGTGATGATGAGGATTTGTCTTGCTTTTTAGGACCTTTTGCCATGTTGTTTATGCAACATTAGGGTAAAGGAGGAGCAACCATGATGTTTAAGAAAGAAAAAGAAGTGATCGGGGACATGATCGAGCATATAAATGCGGTAGAGGCGTGTGCAAAAACAGCCTTGAGAGCGATTGAAATCTATCTGGAAGGGGACACGAGTGAGTCAGGGGCACTGTCGCTCAAGGTGAACGACATAGAAACACAGGCTGATTTTATTCGCTATGGGATCTGGGATAAACTCTATTCCGGAGCATACTTGCCCACGCTCCGAGAGGGTATCAATAAGATGGTAGAAAGCATGGACAAGGTGGCCAACGCCGCGGAAGCCTGCTGCGACTTCTTTCTGGCTCAGCGAATAGAGATCCCTGACGAATTGAAGCCCCAATTCATTCGTGTGACCCGTGAGTCCTTCGGGATTGTTGTCCCGCTCAGAGATGCCATGCTCAGTTACATCGAAGGCAAGGGGGACATCCCAAGCGTTCGGGAAAAGGCCAAGCAGGTCGGCATGACAGAATCAAATGTGGACGAGATGGAGTGGGAGCTCACTCGGCAGATCTTCACATCCTCGCTGGAATACGCCCACAAGATCCACTTGAAACTCTGCCTGGACAATATTGTGGAGATTGCAGACCGTGCGGAGGATGCGGCCGATCAGCTGGAGCTGCAGACGATGAAGTCTATGGTCTGAAAAAGGGAACAAGAGATTAGAATTATTGACAGCTCGTCTCTAACTGATTCCTATGTCACGGGTTTCGGGCCACGGTAACACTGGGCACGTCGGAACGTTCAGCCCCAAGACGACGGATCTGGTCAATCTTACCCCTGAAAGCCATCAGCCACCCATTCTGCCACAACGGATTCTTGAGCCCGCCTTAACCTGCCCCGACTAATTAATTTTGAGCACAGGCCTATAATAGGTCTTGACATGACGATAAAAGGGCCTATATTGTGGTCTCAGGCTCATAACTGTAAGGAGGCATCATGCCAAGACCCAGAAAACCCCGTTGTGTGCAGGGTGGACCCATGGCAAATATTTTCAAACCCAGGGGAATCCCTACAACCGAACTGGAAGAAGTCGTCCTTCCTGTTGAGGGCCTTGAAGCGCTTCGTTTCAGTGATCTTGAGAAGCTGGATCAGGAGACTGCGGCAATTCGCATGAAAGTGTCCCGTCAGACCTTCGGGAGAGTTCTTGCGCAAGCAAGAGGGGTGGTAGCCGAAGCGCTTGTGACGGGAAAGATGATCAGGATTCAAGGCGGCTCTTACACCCTTGCCGGGATTGGAAATAGAAGTTGCCAGGGCAGATGTAGAAAAGAGGAATAATATACTGGAAGCATTGAAAGGAGTATGGTTATGAAAATCGTTTTTCCTACCGAGGATGACAGAGGAGTCAACAGTGTAGTTTACGGCCATTTTGGTTCGGCCCGTTGTTTTGTTGTGGTCGAGACCGAAACCGAAACAGTGAAAACGGCCGTCAATAATGATGTGGAGCACGAGCACGGGAAGTGCCAGCCCTTGCATGCCCTGGGAGGAAACTCCGTAGATGCCGTTGTCGTCGGCGGCATCGGCCGCGGGGCCCTCAGCAAGCTTCTGGCAGCAGGTATCAAGGTGTATCACGCTGTGGAGGGTACGGTGCAGGAAAACCTGGAACTGATCAAGTCGGGACATCTGCCGGAGTTCACACTGGACAAGACCTGCGCCGGGCATGGCACGCATGGAGCATGTGCTCATTAGAAGAGTGAGATTAACCCCAAACAAACCTTATGAACACAAAGACAACAATTAGAGAAATCCCCAAGGAGGATAATCATGCCCATCTTTGAATACCTGTGTTTGGATTGCGGGGAGAGAAGTGAAGTACTTATTGTCCGCTCGGATGAAGAGGCGCAGTGCCCGGCCTGTGGCACCCGAAAGCTTAAGAAACTGCTTTCAGCCACCTCTTCTATGTCCGGGCCTGCCAAAAACAACCTGCCTGGACCTGGAGACACTGCTTGTTGCGGATCCACTCCCAGCCAGGCGAGTTGTGCAGGTCCCGGTAGTTGCTGCGGAAAATGATTTGTTGCTGGGCATTCCCGGCTTTAGCTCAATTAAGGCAAAGGTTTTTCTCTCATACTTACTTACAATGAAAGGAGGAAATTTTATGAACGTTGCAGTGTTGAGTTGCAAAAACATCAAGGATGAAACCTGTATCGGCTGCCACCGGTGTCTGATGGGTTTCGACAAAAAAGAAGGGGAATTTGAAAGGTACAAGGACACGGACGCCAAATTGAGAGGATTGATCCACTGCGGAGGATGCCCGGGCACATCTCCGATACTTCGGTTGGTTGGCCTGAAGACATGGATGGCCCCCATGGGCGAGACCATTGATGCCGTGCATATAGGGACCTGTCTCCTGGACAACTGTCCCTATAAGGACACCCTGATCGAAAAGGTGAAAGCCAAAGCCGGTGTGGATGTCGTTGAAGGAACTCATCCGTACAGGCCTGTTCAAGTTTTCGGTGATTGATAGAAACAGTTGGATTAGGGCAGCAAGTGAATTGCCCAAGCCATTACAAAGGCCGATATATGTGCTGTCGGTTCACGACAAGCCAACTCAATAATGCGTCTGACGCCCCATGGCGGCGTTGCGAGCCGGCTCAAAATGCTCACATACTACCGTGTATGCTGCGCTTTTTCGCCGCCCCGCGCCTTGCCCTGAACCCTGATCCACTTTTTTGAGATGACTTGTAGCCTAATTTGAGGTAATCGGTTTCCTGCGAGGACAGAATTGGCGAGGAGGAACCCCATGATTAAGAAACATACGGGCATGCAATGGTTGCTGATTCTGGCTGTTTCGCTTCTGGCTGTATCGTGTACTGGCTGGCTATCAAAAGATCAAGCATTCGAGCTGAAGCCAACAGGGCCTGCTGACACACTGCCTTCTAGCTTGCACGGTACAACAGGAGGGATGCAGTGGTGGTACGAGCAGGCCGACGGATTTGGTCCTTACAGCGGCGTTTCTTACGAGACTGCGGGCTGCGGCGATTGTCATGTTTCAACGTGCGACGACTGCCACGCGGACGTTACAGGAACCGAGCCAGCGTCTGAGCCGGATTCCTGCAGTACTTGCCATGGACGTATTAATAAGGAGGCGAAGCTCAAGATTTCCGATGTTCACTTCGATGCAGGCATGGTTTGCTCCAACTGCCACAGCTCGGATGAAGTCCACGGCGACGGCAACCAGTATAACAGCATGTTCTCGTCAGGCGCCATGGAGACCAAATGTGAGAACTGCCACACGGAGCTTTCCGACAACGCCGAGCATGATCGCCATGGCGCGGGCCTCCACTGTGACGCCTGCCACCTGGATACAGTGATTACCTGCTACAACTGCCACTTCGAAACATTGCTCAAGGACAATAAGAAGAAGGCCGCAGCGGCATTCAAGGGCTACGTTATTCTTCTCAACGACCGTAACGGCAAGGTCCGTGCTGGCTCCTATCAGTCGGTAGTATTCGGGGATAAGACCTTTGTCGCCTTTGGCCCGTACCATGGCCACGCGGTGACCGCAAAAGGCCGTACCTGCAAAGACTGCCACGACAGCGAACACATGCGGGAGCTCGCCGACTCGGATAAAGTCGTGATGACCCGGTGGGACCCCGACAAAGGCAAAGTCACACATACCACTGGCGTCATCCCGTTTGTCCCGGATAAGCTCGAATTCCAGTTTGTGACCCTGGATGGACAGGCCTGGGTTCCCCTTACCAAGGAAGCCGGGCGGATGCAGTATGAGTTCTGCACCCCCCTGACGACAAAACAACTCAAGTCGCTGGGAGCTGCGCGTTAGGCTCGGTTCGTGACTACATCCACCAAACCAGCCTGAAGCGGAATATAAGTCGCTCTTGAAGACCGTATTCTCATATAGCCTCTCTCCACTTTGTCCTGTCTATCATGATGCCCTGAACGGGCATTTTCTTCTTGCCGCCTCACCCAAAAATACTGCCTTTCTCTTCAACAAATACGGTCTTTACCCCATTTTTTTTGAAGATTCCCTGCAGTAAGCTGTGGGGAATGCGCACACTTTTGAACTTCAAACTGTTTTGACATGAAACAATG
>JAQYVR010000266.1 GCA_030145395.1 Desulfobacteria bacterium | reverse complement strand
GGATCCGGGACGCACTGCTGAGGCTTTCTCAGATGGCAGTGGACTTTCCTGAAATTATAGAAGCAGATGTCAATCCACTCCTGGTGTGCCCCGAAGGTCAGGGAGCAGTGGCTGTGGACGCCAGGATTACCATACAGGAGTAGGCCGCAAAGCGCAGGGGGCAAAGGACACAGCGTAAGGAGACAAAACGCTTTGCGCCATGTGGGCGCTGAAAGCTGAAAGGGACAATGCCAGTTTGGACATTTCAGATCACTTTAGCTCACATTAGGCACTCGGGCCCATTCAGGCATCCAAGTTATTTGCATCAAATGGACACAGGAAGAATGAGAGGTTAAAAGAAGATGGTTTCTCTATATGTTGGATCAACAAAAGGGTATTCAGGGAAAAACCTGACCGTCATGGGAATCGGCCAGCGATTCATAAAAGACGGACTCAAGGTGGGCTATTTCAAGCCCTTTGGCCGGTTGCCCATTAAGGTGAAGGGCGTGCTGACGGACAAAGATGCGTGGTTCATCCACAGGGCACTAATGCTGAAAGATCCTGTGGAAACGCTTTGCCCTGTAGTCATGACTCACGATATGTGGGTAGAAGGATGCCGCGGAGAATGCCCTGGACTGGACATGAAGATTCTGGAAGCCTTTGAAGCAGTATCAAAAGGAAAAGACGTTGTCCTCATTGGAGGCGCGGGCACACTGGAGTCGGGGAAATTTCTCAATCTATCGGGGTTTGATCTAATCGACAAACTCAAAGCCAGCGTCCTTCTCGTTGATTCATACGAAAGGGAGTTTTATCTGGATGCGGTCCTGGACGCCACTAAGCGCTTGGGTGAACATTCACTTGGAGTGATCTTAAACAGGGTAGAGGCGGGTTATGTCGATAAAATAGAGGATCTGATCATACCACTCCTAGAACGAAAGGGCGTCCCGGTCTTTGGCATCCTTCCTTATGACGCAGTACTCGGTTCAGTGATGATCGGAGATGTTGTGGAGGCCCTTGCCGGGGACGTGCTTTGCTGCCGCAATAAGCTGGACGGTTTGATCGAGCACTTCCTGATCGGAGGAATGCAGGTGGACCGTGCCCTTGAGTATATCAGAAAGGCAAGAAACAATGCCGTGATCGTGGGGGGCGACAGGGCCGATATCCAGCTCGCTGCCATTGAGGCAGCAACCCAGTGCCTTATCCTAACCGGCAATCTTTATCCGAATGAAATAGTGACCTCCAAGGCTGAAATGAGAGGCTTACCGATTGTGGTGGTCCGGGACGACACCTATTCTGTGGCAAAGAAGGTTGAAGAGCTTTCGGGAAAGCTTCGCCTCAAGGAGAAGGAAAAGGTTTACTGCGGTATTCGCCTGGTTGAAGAAAGAGTCGATTTCAAGAGATTGTATGAAGCATTGGGCATCAGTGTCTAGATCCTTGATTACGGATTGGAAGTGTACAAAATGATAGTTGCCATGTATTATGCTAAGCCCAGCGGTCGGAAATCTTTCGCTTTAGGCGTTTTGGCTCACTTTAGTTCGCTTTAGCTCCCTTTAAGCACTTTAGTCACTTAAGTTCACTTTAACCACCATGGAACTCCTTTATCATATCCTTACATTTCTCCTTGGCTTGGTCCTGGGCGGCATCGTGGTTTGGGTCCTGGCCAAGTCGAGAATCGGTGCTGAGGTTGGAAGACTGCAAGAAGTCATTAACGGCACGGAGAAAGAGCTTCAAGACAGAAATGGTAGGATTGCCAATCTTGAGGCAGCACTGAACAGGGCCGAAGCAAATATATTGAAGATCTCCGAAGAGCGGTCGGCAGCCAACGCCAAGCTTGAACATATGCACCAGATCGAGCAGGCCCTTGAAGAAAAGACCAGCGAGACCAGAGAAATGAGTGCCACTCTCACACAACTAACAGCAAAACAGGCAACCCTTGAAACCATTATAGACAAAGAGCGGATGGCAACCGAGGAAAAACTACAACTGCTTGAAAAAGCAAAAGAACAACTCACGGACACCTTCCAGGCCATGTCAGCCACTGCATTGAAAGAGGGTCATGAATCGTTTCTTGAACTGGCCACGGCGACCCTTGGCAAATACCAGGAAGGGGCCGAACGAGACTTGGAGCTGCGCCAAAAAGAGGTGAAACAGATTGTCGAGCCAGTGAAAGAATCTCTGGAAAAATATGACAGGCAGGTCCAGGAAATGGAAAGGATCAGACAAAAGGCTTACGGGAGCCTGTCACAACAGGTCGAGTCACTCATGACCACCCAGCAGCAGCTCCAGAGAGAGACCGCCAATCTGGTCACGGCACTAAGAGCCCCTCAGGTACGGGGCAGGTGGGGCGAGATTACCCTGCGAAGAGTTGCTGAATTGGCTGGAATGTTAAAACACTGTGATTTCTTTGAACAAGAGACGAGAGATTCCGAGCAGGGCCGCTTGCGACCAGACATGGTCGTGAAATTACCCAATGAAAAACAGATTGTTGTCGATTCTAAAGCACCACTCCTTGCATATCTGGAAGCTGTGGAGGCACAAACCGAGGAAGAAAGGACAAACAAGTTAATTCTTCACTCCAAACAAATCCAGGCCCACATGCATAAGCTGTCGCAGAAGGTTTACTGGGAGCAGTTCCATCCAACCCCTGAATTTGTGGTCCTCTTTATCCCGGGGGAGAATTTCTTCAGCACCGCTTTGGAATACAATCCAGGACTGATCGAGGAAGGTGTCAGCAAGGGTGTCATATTGGCCACGCCAACCACCTTGATCTCCCTTCTTAAAGCGGTCGCGTTTGGATGGCGACAAGAAACCATGGCGAAAAACGCGGAAGTCATTAGTAGCCTGGGCAAAGAACTCTATGAAAGAATTGGCACCATGGCAGAACACCTCCAAAACCTTGGCAGGAATATTGAGAAGTGTGTATCGACCTACAACCAGGTCATCGGTTCCTTTGAACGGCGCGTGTTGGTCTCGGCCAGAAAATTCAGTGAGCTGGGTGTCACAAAGAGAGATGGTAAAGAGATCCCGTATGTAGATCCTGCTGAAGAGACGACCCGTCAGGTCAACCTCCCTGAACCCGACGAGGATGAATCCCAACAGACAAAAGACCCTGAATGACATATCGCCCCGCCAAACACCATTTTTTCTGGAGATTAAAAAGGAGAAACAACCGTTAGATAAAGAGACCTTTGCATAGCCCCTTTTCACTTATTTATATGAACTTTTTGACCCATCTACGGTCTTGCTCACTAAATCCCAAAAACTCGGCATAATGGCCTCAAACAGTTCAGGATTTGCCCACTGACGTGGGCCGTTCGCTTCGCCCGGTTGGGTGCCCCAAAAAGCTCATGAGGGCGTTCCAAGGAGTCATGCAAAGGTTTCCAAAATGCATCCCTTCGCACACCCTTTTCAACTTGGTTAAGAGAGCTTTCCCCCAAGTCAATTGTGAGGCTTTGCAGAAAATCGACAGAAAGCGTATGGATGCTTGAGATCCCCGGATCCACCGTCTGTCAAGTTTGCCGGAGATTGAAGCTCTCAGACTTAAACGTCCGAGAGCTTCCCGGTAAGGGACCTTTCTGATTTCAGATAGCTTCTTCATACGCTCGACCAAGGTCGGGCGTATGAGAAGCAGGCCGGTCACGGCGGTGGGTGCGCCGACGTACTAAGGTACTTCAAGTGCCCACCAACAAAGAAGATCCGGTGAAATCGGCAGACCCGAAGGGACAAAAAAACGAAGGAAAGAATAGCATAGCAACTAACTCGGCAAGGTGACAGATTTCGACGGCCCGCTCTGAGATAACCCGTTGCAATGGTATAAATTATTGTTGGTGCTTCGTTTTTTTTGGCGGTGGATTTGGGGATCATTGACTGGTTGACATCTCTGTAGTATTGGATGAGCGTCAAGATACCGCCCAAATAGAGAGGGAGCAAATACATTGAAGATTGTGATTGTTGGGGCGGGAGAGGTAGGCTTCCATATTGCCAGCCGCCTCTCCCTGGAAAACAAAGATGTGGTCCTTATTGAAAAGAATCCGGCCGCTTTGCGCCGCGTTTCTGAGAATCTGGATGTGCAGACTGTAGAGGGCTGTGGTAGCAGCCCGGCTATCCTTCAACAAGCCGGCATAAAAGAGGCGGATATATTGCTGGCTGTCACCAACAGCGACGAAACCAACCTGGTGGCCTCCCTTTTCGCTAATATCCTTTCACCCACCACCATTAAGATAGCCCGTATCAGAAGCGAAGATTATCTTATGTACCAGGAGGCCTTGAGCAAAGGATGTTATTCCATCGATATGATCATTAATCCGGAAGCCGAGGCGGTCAAGACGATCAAGAGGCTGCTGCAAGTTCCTGGGGCCATTGATGTAGGTGAGTTCGCCGACGGCCGTATCAAGGTCATCGGCGTCCGCCTGGATGCAGATTGTTCTGTCAATGGGACAAAACTGGTCGACTTAAATAAGAAGACGGGCAACAAGAAAATCCTTGTAACAGGCATTGTCAGAGATGAAAAACTCATTATCCCTTCAGGCGATGATCAGCTCCTGGAAGGGGACATCATCTACTTCATTTCAGAAGAAAAAGACCTGAAAGGGGCTCTGAAGATCTTCGGGAAGCGGGCTGAACCTTTCAACCGAGTCCTTCTTGTCGGAGGGGGCAATCTCGGGCTCAAGTTAGCCACAGATCTTGAAGAGCTTTCCATACATACGAAGCTGATTGAAAAAGACCCAGATCGCTGTCGCGAGTTGGCAGAACGTCTTGATAAGGTTATTGTCCTGCAAGGGGATGGCTCCGAGCAAGGACTCCTTCAGGAAGAGAACATTCAGGACATGGACGTGGTGATAACACTGACAGGAGATGAAGAAACGAACATCCTCACATCCCTCCTTGCCAAACGGATGGGAGCACCGAAGACCGTGACCCGCATTAGTAGGTTTAGCTACTTTCCCTTGGTCTCTGCCATCGGCCTTGAACACATTTTCAGCCCGAGACGTGCTGCCATCAATACAATGTTGCAGTATGTTCGCCGAGGCCAAGTTCTGTCTGCTATGGCGCTCAAAGGAGAAGAAGCAGAGGTGCTTGAGGCTGTTGCGCTGGAGACCTCTGATGTTGTGGGAAAACCTCTCCAAGATGTCCCCTTCCCCAAGGGTGCCCTTGTTGTGGCTATCATACGTGGAGACGAGGTCATTATCCCGACCGGGGACAGCGTCATCCAGCCACATGACAGGATCATCATCTTTTCTACCCGCCAAGGTATCCCCCGAGTTGAAAAGGCCCTCATGGTCAAGCTGGAGTACTTTTAAGTGCGGCTGCGTTACACACTCCACCTGGTAGGAATTTTGACCTTCTTTCTAGGCCTTACCATGGTCTTTCCTCTCCTTTTCGGCCTTTACTACCAGGACGAAAGCGTCATGCCCCTCTTGAAATCGATAGCGGTCACCCTGGGGACCGGTCTCGTGCTCTATCTTGTCTTTAGAGGCGCCAAGGATGAACTGATGAGCCACCGAGAGGGTATGGGGGTGGTAGCTATCGGGTGGACAGCCGCTGGTCTTTTTGGAGCCCTCCCATATTATTGGGGGGGAGTGTTCAGCACCTTTGCCGATGCCTTTTTTGAATCTGTTTCTGGGTTCACCACTACAGGGGCCTCGGTCTTAATCAACATAGAGATAGTCCCACAAGGATTGCTCTTCTGGAGAAGCCTTACCCACTGGCTGGGCGGCATGGGGATTATTGTGCTGTCCTTAGCCATACTGCCGTTCCTGGGCGTCGGCGGTATGCAGCTTTACAAGGCAGAAGTTCCCGGGCCTGCGCCTGACAAACTTAAGCCCCGGATAAGAGACACGGCCATGGTCCTGTGGAAGGTCTATGTACTTTTCTCCGCAGCCGAGACTCTTTTGCTAATGTTGGGCGGCATGGACCTGTTTCAAGCTCTTTGCCACACCTTTGGTACGATGGCTACCGGAGGCTTCTCCACACGACAGGCCTCCATTGGATCGTATCACAGTCCATACATCGATACGGTAATCATTCTCTTTATGCTCTTTGCCGGAATCAATTTCTCCCTTCATTATCAGTTCCTGAAGGGAGATCTACGGGCATTCTGGCGCAACCCGGAATTCCGTTTCTTCATGGGAGCCGTCGTCGTTTTTGTTTTTGTGGTCAGCTCAAATGTCTATAATACAGTGTACCAAACCTGTTCAGATGCCATACGTTTTGGGGCGTTTCAGGTTGTCTCCATCATTACGACCACCGGATACACCACAGCCGATTTCGAAAAATGGCCTTCTCTTTCCCAAAACATTCTGCTTTTTTGCATGTTCCTTGGCGCCTCCGCCGGCTCCACGGGTGGTGGAATGAAATGCATGCGCATCATGCTCCTTTTGAAGCATTCGTACAAACAGCTCTTTTCCCTAATCCACCCCCGCGCAGTGACACAAGTCAAACTGGCGGGGCGACCCGTGTCGGACGAGATTCTTCACAGCATCTGGGGATATTTTATGCTCTATATAGGGCTGTTTGTCCTGTCATCTATACTCCTTGCCGCCATGGGCGTCGATGTGGCAACTTCCTTGGCAGCCGTTGCCGCCACGATCGGGAATATCGGCCCGGGTCTGGGCATGGTGGGGCCCGCGGATAATTACGCCCACATCCCCATCTTAGGAAAGTGGCTGCTCATCGTGTGCATGCTCTTGGGACGATTGGAAATCTACACGATTCTTATCCTCTTTGTGCCCGAGTTTTGGCGTAAGTAGACGCCGTCTTTTGGGCCCCCCCTGCGCACCGACAGCATTCTGAAGCACGACATACTGACAGAAAATATTCTTGACAGGCGTGTCCGCTAAAGGATAGATTGTACGTTTTCCGTAGCATCATAGAAGCCGACGTCCTTGCTCCCCGCCAAGCGGGGGGCTACTAACATCCACAAGGAGGCATTATGAGAAGGTATGAAACCGTGTTTATTGTGAATCCTGAACTGTCCGAAGATCAACGCCAACCGCTGTTCGACAAATTGAACGGTCTGGTGCCCGAGGACCAGGGAATGCTTGTTAAGCTTGACGAATGGGGCAGCAAGAGGCTTGCCTATGTGATTAAGAAGCACACCCGAGGCTACTATGTGCTTATGGACTTTTGCGGGGATGGGGCTCTGGTCAAGGAGATAGAGCGCAACCTGCGCCTGGACGATCGAGTCCTCAAGTACATGACGGTTCTCAAAGACGAGACTGTTGATTTGGAAGCGGTCAAGGCCGAAATGGAGGCAGCGACAATCGAGGCGGCCAACAAAGAGGCAGCGACAATCGAGGCGGCCAAAAAAGAGGCAGCCAAAAAAGAGGCAGCGACACCGGAACCTTCTGAAGTAGCGGAAGAGGCGGCGACACCGGAACCTTCTGAAGCAGCGGAAGAGGCAGCGACACCGGAACCTGCTGAAGTGGCGGAAGAGGCAACGAGATCCGAACCCGCCGAGATAGCAACAGGTGAAGGTGAAGAAGGAACGGAATCAGAAGCAACTGACGCTGAAGAGACTCCGGCAGACGAAGCGGAAGAACCTAAAAAGACGGCAGCAACCAGCAATCAGGAGGAACAATAAGATGGCACGACCTACACGACCTACACGACACAAAGATAAACGGCGATTGTTCCGCAGGAGAAAGGTTTGCCGGTTCTGCGCCGATACGAAGATTGCGATCGATTATAAGGATGCCAGAACACTCAGGTTCTTTACCACAGAACGCGGCAAGATCATCCCTATGCGGGTATCCGGCAACTGCGCAAAACACCAGCGAAAGTTAACCAGGGCCATCAAACGAGCACGCACCATTGCCTTGATGCCTTATTCAGCGGCCCTTAGCCAGTATTGAAATGGTGCAGGATGCGTGGTCGCTGATACCCTGGCATGTTCTCCGTTCAATAAGGCAGACACTGCAACTTCTTATTGGCGTCAGCTATCCCACATCCAGCATTGATCTCCGCAACACAATTCAGGTCCCGGCAGAGGAGCAGAAGCTTTGATCCATATCGCCCACGACCAAACCCGCAAAGATGTGATCGTGGCCATAGCCGTCACAACTTTCATATCCATGGCGGCCTTACACCTCGCGGTATTAGGGCCGTTCGTTGGTTTGTTTGTTCCGCTACCGATCCTTTTTTACCGATCGAAGCTGGGTCGCTCCTCGGGTCTGTTGATTCTGGTCGCAGTTAGTCTGATTGTGACCTCATTCGTTGGTTTGAATTCCCTGGGCACAGCAGCGTTTCTGTTTGAACTGGGACTTGTGGGTTTGATTCTGCCGGAGGTATTCGAGATGAACCTGTCTGTCGAAAAGACAGTAGGATTTACGGCTGGCGGGGTCTTAACTATGGGCGCCCTGATATTGGCACTGTACACCCTGGTTTCGACAACCAGCCCGTGGGCACTGGCATCAGATTATGTGGAAAAGAGTGTGAAGCTAGCCCTCGCCGTGTATAGGGAGATGGACGCACCTGAGGAAAAAATCGACATGCTCTCCCAGTCATTGGACGGGATCCTGTATGTTATGCTTCGCATCATCCCTGGCATAATGATTGTCGCAACGCTCTTTGTGGTTTGGAGCAATCTCCTTCTGGCCCGTCTGGTCTTGCGAAGCAAAGAGCTTTTCTGTCCTGATTTTGGCAGGCTAAACCAGTGGAAGACCCCGGAGCATCTGGTTTGGGTCGCCATTGCATCGGGGGGCTTGCTCTTGTTTGGCCATCCAGGCCTGAAGATGCTCGGCATAAATGGCCTGATAGTGATGATGATGGTATACTTTTTCCAGGGGATTGCCATTGTATCTTTCTATTTTGAGAAGAAACAGTTCCCCAAAATACTGCGTATTCTTCTCTATGGCCTGATCGCTATCCAACAGCTTCTACTTCTGGTCGTAGTTGCGCTAGGCTTCTTTGACATATGGATCGATTTTAGACGTACAAGAAAGGTGGAGTCCTAACATGAAAGTAATATTGACAGATACAGTCGCATCGCTCGGCACTGTTGGCGATGAGGTCAATGTGGCAAAGGGATATGCCAGAAACTATCTGGTTCCTAAGAAGAAGGCCATTATGGCCACAGCCAAGAATCGCAAGCTTTTTGAGCGCCAGCGCTTAGGGCTTGAAAAACAGTTGGCCGGAGAACAAACCAAGGCTGAGGCGCTGAGTGAAGAGATGCGTGGAGCCGTCTGCACGATAGCCGGGAAGGTATCTGAAGCGGATCGGCTTTACGGTTCAGTCGCAGCACGAGATATTGCCGAACAACTGAAAGCGCAGGGGTTTGAAGTAGACAAGAGCATGGTCATGCTCTCTGAACCCATTAAGACCCTGGGATCATATATCGTACCCATTCATCTGCATGCTGACGTCACATCAGAAATCTCGGTCAGAGTGGTTCCCGACCAGGAAGCCGAATGAGCAACAAAGATCCATGGCTGCAAAAGGTTCCGCCTCAGAATATTGAGGCTGAACAATCGATCCTGAGTGCCATACTGATAGATAACAATACACTGCCCGAAGTCCTGGAAATCCTTTCTAAGAAAGACTTCTACCGTGAGGTCCACCAAAAGATCTTCAGTGCTATGGTGGATCTCTTCGAGCGAAGCGAACCCGCCGACCTGATTACCGTAACCAATATACTGAAAGAACAGGGTCAGCTCGAATCGGTTGGGGGCGCCACCTATCTATCGGAACTGGTCGACACCATCCCTATGGCGACCAACGCAGCCCACTACGCCAAAATCATTCATGAAAAGGCAACCTTGAGGCGTCTTATCGAGCGGACAGCTTCCATCACCAGCCGGTGTTTTGAAGACCGGGGGGACATGGAGGAAATACTCGATTTTGCCGAACGTTCTATCTTTGATATCTCCGAAGACAAGGTGAAGCCAGCCTTTCATTCACTTGCCGACATTCTCACAGATACTTACAAAGCCGTGGAACAGGCCTATGAAAACAAGGTCCTTGTAACCGGTGTTCCCACGGGGTATCACGAACTTGACCAGCTAACCTCCGGTTTTCAGCCTGGAGACCTTGTAATTATTGCAGGCAGACCCAGCATGGGCAAGACCGCCCTTGCCCTCAACATTACGCAAAATGCCACCGCAGCAACTGGGACACCTTCAGCCATTTTTTCTCTGGAGATGTCCAAGGAGCAGCTATCATTACGTCTGCTTTCTTCAGAAGCTCGAGTAGACTCATCTAAAATGAGAGGCGGGTTTCTGAAGGAGAGCGACTTAGCCCGTATCAACCGTGCAGCAGGATCGCTCTATGACTTGCCTGTCTTCATCGACGACTCAGCAGCCATATCAGCCCTGGAGATACGCGCCAAGGCACGTCGCATGAAAATGGAAAAAGGGCTGGGGTTTGTCATCATAGACTATCTACAGTTGATGAGAGGGCCGGCTTCCGCAGAACGGCGCGAATTGGAAATTTCCGAGATCTCCCGGTCGCTTAAGGCCTTGGCAAAAGAGTTACACATCCCCGTTGTCGCCCTTTCTCAGCTCAACCGCAAGGTGGAAGATAGAAGCAACAAGCGACCGATTCTCTCCGACCTTCGTGAGTCTGGTGCGCTCGAGCAGGACGCCGATGTTATTATGTTCATCTATCGTGACGAGGTGTACAACACGGAACCAGACAATCCCAACAGGGGGATTGCAGAGGTTCATCTGGCCAAACAGCGAAACGGCCCTATAGGTACGGTGAAGCTTACTTTCTTGGACCACTGCACCCGGTTTGAAGACCATGCGTCGGAAACGGAAGCGCCGGTATTCTAGCCACACGCGTAAGGGTGTCCCCCGATTAACGATTCCTCCCACCAATCACCAAGACCTTTTTTCTGACAAACCCTGGCAAAGCTGATTGTAAGCTGCTAATAGCCTTTTCTAAGGAGGGACGGGAACGTTTCAAAACGTCAGGAGAGAATGATTGAACCTGCTATGATGAGTATTATCCCTGCAGTTGCAAAGGGGCACAGATGGCCGTCTACCATCATCTTCACCTTTTTCCCGCCACCGGTTTCCCCTTCGATGATAGAATTCACAAGGTGTTCCTTTTCTATTTCTTCGTACCTGACTGAAAATGAATATTCGTTTTCTCCAATCAATGCCTGATAAACGAATCCGCGCTTCGTTTTTCTGATGGCCCCTAGTGAAATCTTTTCACGACCAAAGCTGCCCGTTATTCTTCGATCTCCATCTTGATGAAAACGCAAGTCGAATTTGTGATGAGTTCCATTTACATCAATCTCCCCTTGTATATCGGACCCGCAGTTGTAGATCGCCCACAAGGGATGGTTATTAACTTGCCCAAAAAGCTTGTCGTTCATAAAATATACGTCGATATTCTTTCCTGTGATGTGCCGAGTCCCTTCCCCTGAGGCAAACCCTGTCACAAACAGAACTGCAAATAGAACCGTCCATACACTCAAAATAGCAATCTTTCTCACGAATCCTTAAATCCCCTTCCGTAGGGCCAGGGCACCGCTCATGGGCCGCGGATTAGGTGTTCACGCGCACAAATAGAGCCTCCTTGTCCGAAATACCCTCTACTCTCCCAGTCCATGGGACAGCAAGCTTATGTTTACTGGCCGGAGGAAGAGCCGTCAGGCCACGTAGGCTTGTCTGGACAAGGGATACGTTGGCACCCGTATGAGGTCTATAGCTTGATCAGCGAATCTTCGTCACCAAAGGGGTTGGGCATATAGCCGTCCGCACCCCAGTCGTTTTCCCAGCGCTCACCGTCCACCCAATACCTGAATCGATAAGTTTCGCCAGCTTGTAAGGAGATAGTGGTACTGAACCTGCCGTCCTTTCGATGACCCATCGGATGAGCGGTGGGACTCCAATCGTTGAATTCACCGCAAAGCGAGGCAGTCTCTGCATTGACCTCCGGCGGGAGATCAAACGTCACCCGGCATGACACACCTGTTTTTGAATAGTTCTTCCTCAACATCTCTCTTCCTCCTTTTCTGCACCTTGAGGTGGTTCCTATATGTTACCTCACAGGCCCCTCCCCGTCGGCCTGTTGTCGTGTGAGGCAAACTGCCCTGTGGCCCTGTACGAGAATAGCCAGAAAAAACAAAAAAACTCCACCCCTCCCATCAGAGTAATGAAGCTTCAGCATAGTACTCTTGTCAGCATGATCGAATATCCCGCAGGCTGGAGGAGCGGGAAAAGCGAGCAGCAATTCTTTTTGGAAAATATCCCTGCCCTTTTGATATGTCAAGGAAGATCAGGGTGACGTCAGGAAATAAACAGATTGTTTGTGGAAAAATTTGGATCGGTAGTCAGGTTAACGCCCAGACGTCTCAGACCTGCTTCATCGCCCGGTGTGGGGATGTGGGTCATATGGACCTCACAGCCTTTAAGCTCTCCCAGTTTTTCCATGGCTAATTGAGCCGCCGAATTCGTCGTTGCACTGATACTAAGAGCAATGAGAGCTTCTACCAGGTCCAAGCTGAGCGTTTTTTCATTCAGAACCTCTGTTTTAAGATTCCTCACAGCGTCGGTCACATGGGCCGGTAACAGTTTTATTTTGTCAGGGATTTCCGCTAAATGCTTTATGGCATGTATAACAAGGCTTGATGCTGCATGCATTCGCGGGGAATTATCGCCCGTGACAATAGTGCCGTCCCTTAAAGCTATGGCTGCGCCACAATAAATGCCTTCATTCCCTTTGTCCATGCGTTCTGCCTCTTCGGCGGCCTTGCGCGCCGGTTCAACCACATTCCTGTACCCTAGTTCGAGATCAAAGTCCTTGATAAAAAGCTCTACCCTCTGGACGGTCTCCTTATCTGTAAAACCCATCGCATACTCACAACGGTACCGAAAATAACGCCTGATGAGTTCCTGCTTTGCCGCCTCCCTTGTTGTTTCATCATCGGTGATGGCAAAACCAGCTCGGTTCACCCCCATATCTGTAGGAGATTTATAAATCGATTCATCTCCCGTTATTTTTTCCAATATTCTTTTGAGAACAGGAAATACTTCCACATCTCGGTTATAGTTTACGGCTCTCTGATCGTACGCCTCCAGATGAAACGGATCGATGAGATTGAAATCTCTAATATCCGCGGTAGCTGCCTCATACGCCACGTTGACCGGGTGTTTCAGGGATAAATTCCAGATAGGAAACGTCTCAAATTTGGCATATCCCGATTTCATGCCTCTTTTATCATCATGATATAATTGAGAAAGGCAGGTCGCCAACTTTCCGCTACCTGGGCCAGGACCTGTCACAATGACAAGAGGCTTTTCCGTTTCAACATAATCATTTGCGCCATAGCCTTCCTCACTGACGATCATTTCCACATCTGTAGGATATCCTTTTGTGAAACGATGGGTATAGACTCTGATGTTTCTCCTTTCCAATTTATTTTTGAACAAAGTGGCGGCTGGTTGATTGTCAAAACGGGTTATGACCACACCCAGCACATTGATTCCCCACCCCCTTAAATCGTCGATTAGTTTGAGGGCGTCAGAATCATAGGTAATACCGAAGTCTGCCCTTATTTTTTTTCTTTCAATATCACCCGCATAAATGCAAAGCAGGATATCTGCCTTGTCTTTCAGTTCCTGCAAAAGCCTCATCTTTACATTAGGAGCGTAGCCGGGTAAAACCCTCGAAGCATGATAATCATATAGAAGCTTACCTCCAAATTCGAGATACAATTTGTTCTTAAACTGAGCAACTCTTTCGAGGATTTCAGACGTCTGCTCCCTTATGTATTGCTCATTGTCAAAACCTGTTCTTCCTGTCATATTGCCCTCTTCGTATGCGCTTCGGGTTTTAGTGCCCGAGCTTCACTCAATGAATTACCCCCCATCAAGCAGGGGGAGCAAGAAACCGTGCAATGATTTTGGCGCAAATTATCCCTGCCCTTTTGATATGTCAAGGCATTTGCGAAGCATTTAGTCCGTTAGTAGTGAAACCCTTGTTTTTGTGGCAGAAGATATTTCTTGCAGCCGTAAAACCCTTTGAAAATTAAAAGGAATTAGAGTGCCTATCGACCTTTTTGGGAGGGTATGTAGGAGCGTGGTTGGTAAGGGTGTGGAGTTGCAGCCGGATCACCAAGGCGCCGATGAAACTGCCAAGAATATGGCGAAACCGTCAAAAATGTGGCAGTCTTGATCCCGCTTTTTGATTATACGGGATCGTCCCAGTCTTCGCCTTCAGCCTCACTGGTCTGATACAGTGTTTCATTTACCGTGTGAACCAGGTCGTTCACAGGACCGGAGAATTCCCGTATGGTAGACACAGCCTTATCATGTGCTTCATTGTAGCCACTCTTATAGGCAGCAGAATACACAACGGCGATGAAGGCTAATTGCATTACGCCAAGAAAAAATGTTTCCACGGCTTGTTCTCCTTTCTGAAACCAATGATTTGACGTCCTGTTTATGCAAACTCGGTGCCATTGCGTTTGAGGATAAAGAACAGCATACAACGAGCCGGCCGACAGCAGACGTTATTGATCCTGCAATGCTCACCTTTGATCAGGGGTTCTGGAACCCATGAAAATCTTGAAGGATATCCGGGATGTTTTGATTGTCAGATAGAAGTTCAGAATGTATAATGGACCGTACTGCATGGCTCCGCCACATCATTAACACTCCCTCTTCACCATGAAGAAGCTGTCCGGAAAAATCAGGGAGATTCTGGGAAAGGCGTAGGCTTTCGTTCCAAGTTGTGAACACAGAATCATTTCTGATTAATGGGGAGGCATAGAGGGAACTAGGGGTTGACATTATCTTGAATTGACCCTAACGCCTGATAAATCCGATTATCTGGAATTTACGCAGTTTCAATATAGTGTAAAGAAGTCGTGAATCAAGGTGTCGGAAAAAGCTTCTCGTGTTAGAGATGTAATGATTTGGGTTTAACCTTATGTTTTTATAAGCAAAAGTATTTGACCGATTTCATCTCGAGTTGGAGGGCCTGATGAGTTACGATTGGGCTTCGCTATCTTCAGGGTGAGCAATGGTCGGGAGTTCCAACGTCTCACTTCATTCTTATCACACACTACAAAATGACCCCCTGAAACTGACGCCGTTCGTCTATACAACCTTCGCGCAGTTCCGGGCCTTTTCCATGACACATTGACACCCAAGCGCCTTTGTCTTAAGCTGCCCTCACCCAAAAGGAAGTTCTTCCGCACTTCGCCCTCTGATATCATTTAAACGAGGGGCTGTGTGCTTTGCCGGCACCCGGGGCCAGATTGGCGTTTTAGCGGGAATTATTACTAGATTTGGGATAAATATTAGGATGGTCTTATGATTACAGATGGTCTTATGATTACAATTGTTACAGGTCTTGTCCTACTGTTATTCTTTCTGGCCTCTGCCATACGGATCCTCAAGGAATATGAACGGGGGGTCATATTCCGTTTGGGGCGGGTGATTGGCGCTAAGGGACCGGGGTTGATCATTTTAATCCCCATCATCGACAAGATGGTGAAGGTGAGTCTGCGTTTGATTGCCATGGATGTGGACCCTCAGGACGTCATCACCCGGGATAATGTCTCACTAGAAGTGAATGCCGTCATCTACTATAGGGCCATGGACCCGGTGAAGGCGGTTATTGAGGTGGAAAACTATATGTATGCCACATCCCAGCTTGCCCAGACCACGCTTCGCAGTGTGTGCGGTCAGGCTGAATTGGACGAACTTCTTTCTGAGCGGGAAAAGATCAACAGCCGGCTTCAGGAGATCCTGGACACCCAGACTGATCCATGGGGAATTAAGGTCTCCACCGTGGAGGTCAAGCAGATCGATCTCCCACCGGAAATGCAGCGGGCGATGGCCAAACAGGCAGAGGCAGAGCGAGAGCGACGGGCCAAGGTGATCAATGCAGAAGGAGAGTTTCAGGCGGCCGGCAAGCTCGCAGAGGCTGCTACCATTATCCGAGAACATCCCATGGCCTTGCAGCTGCGGTATCTCCAGACACTTCGGGAGATTTCGGCTGAGAGCAATTCCACAACTGTGTTTCCTATCCCCATCGACCTTTTCAAACCTTTTCTTTCTCTGGCGGAGAAGAAAAAATCAGAATAACGCTGTGAAGGTATGGCTCGGGGGGTCGAACTCATCCATTCCTTGCAGTGATAGTTCCCCATCGAACGGTTGCGATCAATGAAGGAGGATATTGATGGGTAGCATATCGGCTGACAAGCGGAAAATGGATAGTGACCTTGATAACTTCAACGATCCCAACACATTGTTCGGGAGGCTTCGCTCGGCTTGTGCCAACGAATGGCACCGTTACTCCAACCATGACTTCGTACGCCGTATTGGTGATGCTACTTTGACCGAACACAGCTTCCGCCACTATCTAGAACAAGATTACCTGTTTCTTATTCACTTCTCTCGGGCCTGGGCTCTTGCGGTTTACAAAGCTGACACGCTTGCCGACATGCGCGCAGCTGCTTCAACCCTTAATGCCATCCTCAATTATGAAATGAACCTCCACGTCAAGTATTGTGCTGGCTGGGGACTCACGGAGGAAGAAATGGAGCGTAAAAACGAAGCCAGAGCGAATATGGCCTATACGCGCTACGTCCTAGAGCGTGGACTTGCCGGTGATGTCTTGGATTTGCATGTAGCACTTGCACCCTGCGTCATCGGTTACGCAGTAATCGGCAAAAATCTGGCGACTGATCCAAAGACTGAACTTGAAGGTAATCCCTATAGGGATTGGATAGAGATGTATGCGGGAGAGGAGTTTCAAAATGTAGCAAAGGCGGCGGTGCGCTATCTGGACGAATTGGCAGCTTCGCGTATGGGACCAGGCCGACTTGAAAGCTTGGTCAAGACCTTCCGCCAAGCTACTTCTTTAGAGATAGGTTTCTGGGACATGGGATTGAATATGGAAGTTTGAGCAAAAATCGAGACCGTTCAAAGGTCTAAGAAGTTTTGACTCACAAACATCACGTCAAGATAATCACCAAAGCAAACTCGGTTCTGCAAGGAGCAGCAGGAAAATCAAGAAGAAATCGGGGGATTGTGACTTACATGCCATGGAATCTTCGCTGGACTGTTGTTGATTTGGACGTTTAGTAGCGGCTTGACAAACAGGCTTGAAACAGATAATTAATTGGACCACACGGTATCCGGAGTGTTGGGATCTGCCCGCCAATTGATGGTCATGCCCCCATGGATTGCTAAGGTCCTGTAATTGCTTTCCAAATGTTAGCCGCGGCTCTCCTCTCGAGTGCCCTTCTCCGTCCTGCACATACAATTTGGCATGGCTGTCAGCTCAGGCCCCAGCTTCTGGCAACAGCCGAGGCCGGCCTGTGAATGGCGCTGGTTTGTGCCAATCGGCGTTTACAAAATGTTGATCTGTTGTGGTAGTGAGTTCGCGTGTATCTCATAATATGAAGAAGGGGGTTGACAACTGATGCATAACATCAGGATCGGTATTATTGGAGTCGGGAATTGCGCCAGTTCATTGGTTCAGGGAATCAATTATTACAGGCATAAGGATAGCGAAAACGCTATAGGTCTGATGCATTGGGACATAGGCGGATACAAGCCCTGCGATATCGAGGTGGTGTCAGCGTTTGACATCGACAAGCGAAAAGTTGGCAAGGATACAGCCGAGGCCATCTTTGCTGAGCCCAATTGCACCACGGTATTTTACAAGGATGTTCCGAAAATCGGCACTACTGTTTGTATGGGAAAGATTATGGATGGTTTCTCCGAACATATGCGGGACTACGACGACAAATACACCTTCGTCCTGGCTGATGAGCCGGAACCTGACATCGGAGAAGTTGTCCGGGTTCTCAAGGAATCTGGAACAGAGATTCTGTTGAACTACCTTCCGGTGGGATCTGAGAAGGCCACTCGGTTCTATGCGCAGTGCGCCCTGGAGGCAGGGGCTGCCTTTGTAAATAGTATGCCTGTATTTATTGCCAGCGATCCTGCCTGGGCCAAACGTTTCGAGGAGAAGAACATCCCCATCATTGGCGACGACATCAAGGCCCAGCTCGGAGCCACCATAACGCATCGGACCCTGACCGATCTATTCAACAAAAGGGGTGTCAAGCTGGAGCGCACCTACCAGCTCAATACCGGCGGGAACACCGACTTTCTAAATATGCTCAATCGCATCCGTCTGCTCTCCAAGAAAAAGTCGAAAACAGAGGCTGTCCAGTCGGTTGCGCCAAAACGCCTGGATGACGAGAACATCCACATCGGGCCCAGCGACTATGTGGCCTGGCAAAAGGATAACAAGGTATGCTTTATTCGGATGGAGGGCAAGCTGTTCGGTGACGTGCCCATGAACCTGGAGTTGCGCCTTTCAGTGGAGGATTCCCCCAATTCCGCCGGTATTGTCATTGACGCCATCCGCTGTGGCAAGCTGGCGCTGGACCGGAGTGAGGGCGGCATCCTGTACGGGCCGTCAGCCTATTTCATGAAACACCCGCCCCGGCAATACACGGATGATGAAGCCTATCGGATGACCGAGGCCTTTATCAACAGAACCGGGGAAAAGAAGCCGCATGAAATGCTTGATTATCGCCGCCGGCAAGGGAAGAAGGCTGTGGGGGAAGGGTGATAGCAAACCGCTCACCGAACTGGCTTGAACTGAAGGTTGGCCTTTTTATGATTACTCTTGTAATTTAATGCCTATTGGGTGGAAGTTGGGTTAGCTTGCTGTGATGGTGGATTATGAGGAAAAACAATGGACGCAGTTCAAAATATGTATAGTCATTTTTCACGAGTCGCCTCTCGCTATAGACAGGTACGAACAACCGATATAGAACCGATTGCCTTCATTGGTGAGACGTTGAGGGGTCTGCCGGAAGTCACGGCTGCGGATGTTGGGTGTGGTGATGGACGCTACAACTTACTGCTCTTTCGACACCTAAACAACCTGCATTTGACCTGCATCGACATTAACGAATACATGCTGGAAGAAGTTTTGGACTACCTAACAAGCCATGGAATCACCAATTTTAGAACGATCAAAGCGCATGTAGATGATATTCCATTGAAAGATAATTCAATGGACTGCATTTTGACCTTTAATGCCATTCATCATTTTGATTTTGTTAAGTTTATAGAAAAATCCGACAAGGTGATAAAAGAAAATGGTACGATTTTTATCTATACTCGGTTGAAAAGCCAAAATGCCAGGAGTATCTGGGGACAATATTTTCCTCTCTTTTCAGAAAGGGAAACCCGCTTGTACGAACTATATGAAATGGAACAATGGATTCAATCTGTCGGTTCATTGAGGTTGGAAATTGCTAAGCCGTTTAAATATAAACGAAACACTACCATAGAACAGCTTGTTGAAAAAGTGAAAGCAAGACACTATTCCACGTTTTCTCTCTACGAAAAAGATGAATTGGATGAAGCCTTGAAAACATTTCAAGAAAATATTAGGAGGCGGTTTCAGGATACGAACCAGATCGAATGGTTTGATGAAAATATCTTATTGGTTTTGAAGCCAAAATAAGGCTTATATGATGCATAGTGTGACTTCCTCATAGGAAAAGAAGGAGTCCAAACCGAGCACTATGAAGACTATGGATGCTCTTAAATAAGTAAATAACTACCATCACGGCGGCAGATGAAATTACTTCTTCTATCGCCTTTTCTTTTTCTAACGTGGACTATGAAGCCTTCCAATTGGGCTACCAGAGGGAGTAAAGACCTAGCCCGGTTTGGTGGGCCTCTCCCACCAATTCGTTGGCGTTGCTAACCGGCAACCAAAATGGTGTGTACGTAACCAGAGCCATGACAAAATTGAAGGACCTGGTATAGAACCGGACGTCACCCCGTTCCAGGTACCGTTCTGATAGGAGCATACAATCTTCAAGAGTAGGACTTCACCGGAAGAAGCTGACGCAAGATTCATGATTACAAGAAATTATGGGTAGTTTGCCAGTCTGGCATTTTCTCAAGATAATTACTGCAGTCTAAAGAGGAGGGGCGTTTAGCTCTCTCCATCTCCCACGAACGAGCACGTAGATCGCAGCTCCCCAGGTAACCATAGTTGACACAGAAGCTGGAAGTTCAAGAGAGGCTAACCCGAGAAGGTTAGACCCTCAAAAGTGTGACCGGCTCGCTCCCCGCGCACGAAGTGCTGCCGTAAGGCAGAACCCCCGTCCTTCAGGACGGGGTCAAGGGGAGCTATATGAAAATGTTTATTTTCCTTACCGGGAAGCCCCGCCCTTCAGGGCGGGGAAGCTTCACAAAATGTGACATTAATTGATTTTTTGGGCCCTTTCGCTTATATTGTTTATGATCAAGGAACCAAAAGAAATCAAGAAGCTAAATGATTCTAAGGTGTTGCCGAATGCCCTCCGGTTCGCAATCATTTCAAGTTTATGGTTTGGGACAGTCTGCTCTCGATTACATCGGGGAGATAGACTCCTATCCACCGCCTGATGTGAAGTGCGAATTTTCCAATATGGTGATACAGGGTGGTGGACCTGTGGCCACGGCGCTGGTGGCCCTTGCCAGGTGGGGTCTCTCGTGCGCCTTTGCCGGTGTCCTTGGAGAGGACCCGTTCGGTGACATGATCAGGACCTCGCTGGAAGAGGAAGGGATCGACACAGACGGTGCGCTTGTCAGAAAGGGTTATGAGTCCCAGTTTGCATTTATTGCTGCTGAACCAGGGTCAGGAAGACGAACCATCTTTTGGCAAAGACCAACAGGACCTCCTTTAAACTCAGATGAGATCGACCTCTCCGTCATCCGACAGGCCAAGGTGGTACTCACTGATGGTCTCTTTCCTGAGGCCGCCCTTGCCGCATGCAAAGCAGCCAAAGCGGCAGGCGTCGAGGTCGTGGTGGATGCGGGTTCGCTGAGGGAAGGTATGCTTGAACTTGCCCGTGTGAGCGATTATTACCTGGCTTCTGAAGCCTTTGCAAAGGCCCTGGTTGGAGAAGACAAGCCATTGAAGGCATGTGAGAGGCTCGCAGAATTGGGTCCCCGCGTTGTTGGTGTCACTTTGGGACCCAAAGGTTATGTCGCGTTAGTGGATGGCCGGATCATTGAACGGCCTGCCTATCAGGTCGAGGCCATCGATACCACAGGGTGTGGAGATGTCTTCCATGCTGGCTTCACGTACGGGGTTGTCCAGGGGTGGGATGTTGAAAAAAGCCTCGATTTTGGGGCCTGGGCCGCTGCTATGGTCAGCCGGAAGCTCGGGGGACGAGCCGGCATCCCTACACTTGGAGAACTGGCGGAACAGGGATACATAGAGCGGTAGGGCGAGTTATCCCCTGTGCAAAAAAACCGGTGGGCTCTACTAATGAACCCACCGGCACAAGGAGAAGACTAATCGCTCGGCACACTATGCGTCTATGACTTCCATAGCCTCTTGCCTATATGCATCCATAATGTAAGGGATGTCGGTTATCTTGGCTGCCTCTTCTGTCAACGCAGCCAGGTCCTTGCGGGAAATAAGATCGACTCGCCACTTTCTGGCACCGGCCATAAGCTGTTGCAAACCTACGCGGAGCTTCTCTCCGGCACTATAGATACCAACCGCTCCCAGGGGAAATTTGTCGGCATCTTTTCCGTACATTTCCTTCAGTTCCTCATAGCAGCAGAAAATCTCTTCTTTGGTCTTACCGTACTTGGAAACGGTTGTCGGAAGGCCACCATCCTTACCTTTTAGCCAAAGACCGATATTCTTGCCTACCATGCCGGGAATCATCAGGCCCCGTCCCATGCACACAGCCTTACAAAAAGGGGCTCCCAGCGCAAGGGCTTTAAATATGTGATCCTCGGAAGAGAACCCGCCTGCAAAAGCGATATCGGGCACCCATGCCCCTTTCTGTGCCAGCCGCAGACAAAGCTCATACGCCATAGAATGGAGGTAGATGGATGGCACACCCCACTCGGCCATCATGCGCCATGGGCTCATGCCCGTGCCTCCCGGGGCGCCATCAATGGTTAGAAGGTCAATCTTAGCATCGGAAGACCATCGGATGGCCATTGCCAACTCACGCATAGGATAGGCGCCTGTTTTGAGGGTGACGCGTTTCGCGCCCAGTTTGCGCAGTCGCAGCACTTCTTCCATGAAGCTGTCCTGATCAACGAATCCAAGACGAGAGTGTCGTTCAAATTCTTTGATGGCGCCTTCTTTAAAGGCCAACTGGTTTGCCTTGCTTTCGGGGTCTGGTGTAACAATGTAACCACGCTTCTTCAATTCCTGGGCTCGCTCAAGAGAGCCGACTTTAATCTCTCCCCCAATGCACTTTGCACCCTGCCCCCATTTTAGCTCGATGTTTTCGACGCCAAGTTTGTCTATCACATACTCTGCTACACCAAGCTTCGTGTCCTCAACATTCATCTGAACCAGGATATCGCCATATCCCTGATGATAGCGACGATACTCATTTATCCTGCGCCGCATGTCCGGGGACTCTTTGACCTTGCCGTTTTTGTCAAATTTAAGCTTAGGGTCTATTCCGCAGACGTTTTCCCCACAAACCAGTGTAATACCTGTAATAGCAGCGCCGACGGCAAAATGCTCCCAGTTGGCGCGAGCAATCTCCGTACTGCCCAGTGCTCCGGTAAACATAGGAATCTTCATTTTCACTTTGTCTGTAACGCCAAAGGAAGTCTCGGTACTTACTGCAGGAAAAGTGGCGTGGTCAGGGTCGGCCACCATTCCTTCAGCACCCAGCGCATATCCCATGATATTGAGATGGGAGTAGTCCACGGGGTAGTCCTTGTCAGCGCCCGCCGTGATTTTGCCGAACGGGGAAGGATACAGCAATTCGCGGCCACGAAACGTGGCCTGAAAAAGGTCGCAATTACCTTTGCATCCATCCAGACAGCGGCTACAAATACCGGACTGGGGAGCAACATCACGCGACCGATTCTTGGTTCGCAGAGCTTCATTGGCGTTTGGTCTGTGTAAGTTCATACTCTTTCTTCCTCCTCTAAATTTTGATTTGAAAATGGAGACAAAAAAAGCCCAACTATCTACACTAGATAGTTGGACGTCGGTGTCGTCGTTTGAGAGTCACTCCTTTGTAACCCTGAAACCGTTCAGATTGTATTAAGAACGCTCACGCCTGTCAACAGTTTTTGTACGCCAGGTTCCGCGAGATCTTATGAAATGTAAGTGTTACTTATATTTCATCTGTTAATATAATTGCCTCTGAAATTTCCCTCATGGATTTGCGCACATCCATGCTTCTTCGTTGAATCCACCGATAGGCGTCCGTACCAGATAACCCGCGGCGTGTCATCAATATGTCTTTGGCCCGCTCGACAAGCTTTCTTGATTCCAGCTCCTCTTGAATAACCTTGGTTTTTACCATCAACTCGGTGTTCTCAATGGCTACAGCCGCCTCATTTGCCACGGTGATCAAAACATTCTTTTCGGTTTCTGTAAACTCATGAGGATCGGATGTGTAGCAGTTGATCACGCCAACAACCCTGTCCTTGACCACCATGGGGACACTCAGCATAGAAACAAGCCCCTCTTTCTTTGCCAGTTCCTTCTCCTTGTAATCCGGTTCTTCCAAAACATTCAAAACTGATCTGGAATTGCGTGTTAGGGCCACCTGCCCCACAATCCCCTCCCCCATTTTCAGAGAGCGCTCCTTCAGATAGTTTTCGCTTATGCTCTGGGTTGCACGAAGCTTCAGGGCATTGTCGGTGTCATCCAACAGCCAAAGGGCACAAATCTTGGAACGCATGGTCTCAGCCGTCACCGTGACCACCAGGCGCAGAACATCTTCAATGTAGCGCTCTGACGTGATTGCCTTGCTGATTCGGGTGAGGGCCTCGATATGTCTTTCAGAAGCCTCGATTTCTGTCATGAAATTAAATATATGGGGATCCGGCCGGACTGTCAAGGGCCTGTTGTCCGAAGAGGCGGGGAGATACCTAAAGCCGACACAAAGGCATGGAGGCGGCCCTATTTAATTGATGTCTGCGTGGTAACTCTGCAGGGACTTCACCTGGCCGTGACCCCGCCGGAAAGCAGCGATCCCCTTGGCGGCTGCAACGGCCGCAGCCGGCGTGGTGATATAGGGCACCTTATACTTGATCGCAGCCTTGCGGATATAAGAATCATCGTTTTTGCTCAGCTTGCCGCTCGGTGTATTGACTATCAGCTGAATCTCCTTGTTCTTAATCCCGTCTACGATATTAGGCCGACCTTCCTGCAACTTCCGGATCGGCTCGGATTCGATGCCGTGATCGGCCAGGAAGCTGTGCGTCCCTTCGGTTGCCCTGATCTTGAAGCCAAGTTCGTCGAACTGCCTGGCAGCCTCCAGAATAGCCTGTCTGTCCTTCTGAGATACTGTGATTAGCACGGTCCCCTCTGAAGGAAGACACAGCTGCGTACCCTCCTGAGCCTTATAAAACGCCAGTCCAAAAGAGTCGGCCAGTCCCAGGACCTCCCCTGTCGACCGCATTTCCGGCCCCAGGAGCGGATCGACCTCCTGAAACATATTAAAGGGAAAGACAGCCTCCTTGACTCCAAAGTGCGGGATCGATTTGGGCTTAAAGTCAAGGTCGGCAAGCTTCTTTCCGACCATGAACTGGGTGGCAATGCGCGCCATGGAGATGTTACACACCTTGGATACCAAAGGGACGGTTCGAGACGCACGCGGGTTAGCCTCAAGGATGTAGACCATGTCGTTCGCTATGGCGTACTGGATGTTCATCAGGCCGACGACATTGAGTTCCACTGCGATCTTTCTTGTATACTCGTAGATGGTATCAAGGTGCCTGTCAGGGATGCTGATAGGAGGAATTACGCAGGCAGAGTCTCCGGAATGCACGCCGGCCAGTTCGATATGCTCCATGACTGCAGGCACAAAGGCATCCGTGCCGTCTGCAATGGCATCTGCTTCCGCCTCAATAGCGTTCTCCAGAAACCTGTCGATCAGAATAGGACGCTCAGGTGTGACATCCACGGCTGCCGTTACATAGTGCTCGAGCATATCCTCGTCGTGAATCACCTCCATAGCCCGTCCACCCAGAACGTATGAAGGCCTGACCATGAGCGGATAGCCTATCCTTTCAGCTACATCAAGGGCTTCTTCGAGGGTGCTCGCCATACCCGATTCCGGCTGGGGAATGCCCAGCTTTCGCATCTTTTGGCGAAAGCGGTCCCGGTCCTCGGCCAGGTCTATGGCCTCCGGCGATGTGCCGATAATCTTGACGCCAGCCTCGGCAAGCTCATTGGCAATGTTTAAAGGGGTCTGCCCACCGAATTGCACGATGACACCTTCCGGTTTTTCCTTTTCATAGATGCTCAAGACGTCTTCTACCGTAAGCGGCTCAAAGTATAGTTTGTCTGAAATATCGTAATCTGTTGAGACAGTTTCGGGATTGCAGTTGACCATGATCGACTCAAATCCCTCGTCACGCAGTGCAAAGGCCGCATGAACGCAGCAGTAATCAAACTCGATCCCCTGGCCAATGCGGTTGGGCCCTCCCCCTAAGACCATTATCTTGCGCTTTTTGCTCGTCTCCACCTTGTCAGGGGCATTGTAGGTGGAAAAATAGTAGGCTGCATTTTCCACCCCGCTGACCGGCACGGGCTCCCAACCCTCGACCACGCCCAGAGAGGTGCGCCTCTCCCTAATATCCTTTTCCGGAATGCTTAGAATCTGCGACAGGTACCGATCTGAAAACCCGTCTTTCTTGGCTTGCACCAGCAGGTCGTCCGGGACGGTACTGCCCTTGCATTTCAGGATCTTCTCTTCCAGCTCCACAAGCTCTTTCATCTGTTCGATGAACCATGGCTTGATGTAAGTCTTCTCGTAAAGCTCATCCACCCCGGCACCCTTGCGCAATGCCTCGTACATGACAAATTGTCGTTCACTCGTGGGTTCGGCCAGAAGCTCCATCAGTTCATCCAGCGACTTCTCGTGAAAATCTTTGGCAAAGCCAAGGCCATAGCGGCTGTTTTCCAGGGATCGAATCGACTTCTGGAAGGCCTCTTTATAATTCTTGCCGATGCTCATTACTTCGCCGACCGCTCGCATCTGCGTCCCGAGCTTGTCCACGGCGCCCTCGAACTTTTCAAAGCCCCATCGCGCGAACTTGACCACCACATAGTCGCCCCACGGCGTGTATTTCTCCAGTGTTCCCTCCCGCCAGTATGGGATTTCATCCAGGGTCAAGCCCCCCGCCAACATGGAGGAGATAAGAGCAATCGGAAAACCGGTGGCCTTGGATGCAAGGGCCGAAGAACGTGAGGTCCTGGGGTTGATTTCGATCACTACCACGCGGCCCGTCTTAGGATCATGGGCGAACTGGATGTTGGTGCCACCGATCACCTGGATGGCCTCGACAATGTCATAGGACCACTTCTGAAGACGCTCTTGAAGTTCAGGATCAATGGTCAGCATGGGCGCAGTGCAAAAGGAATCGCCTGTGTGAACGCCCATGGCATCAACATTCTCTATGAAACAGACAGTAATCATCTGGTTTTTGGCGTCGCGTACCACTTCAAGCTCTAATTCCTCCCACCCCAGGACCGACTCTTCAACCAGTATCTGGCCCACAAGGCTAACTGAGATGCCACGGCTGGCAATGGTGCGAAGCTCTTCGACATTGTACACCAGGCCTCCGCCGGTTCCGCCCATAGTATACGCAGGACGAATCACAACCGGGTAGCCGAGTTCGGCAGCTACCTCTTCCGCCTCCTCCACGCTGTAGGCAAGGGAACTCTGCGGCATCTCGATGCCGAGTCGATTCATGGTCTCTTTGAAGGCGCTTCGGTCCTCACCCCGCTCTATGGCATCGGCCTGGATACCGATGATCTTAACACCATACTTGTCAAGCACCCCCTTACGATACAATTCCGAGGAGAGGTTCAGACCGGATTGGCCGCCAAGATTGGGAAGCAGCGCATCCGGCCGTTCTTTTTCAATGATCTCCGTCATAACCTGGATGTTCAGCGGCTCGATATAGGTTACGTCGGCCGTGCCGGGGTCTGTCATGATGGTCGCCGGATTCGAGTTGACCAGAACAATCTCGTAACCAAGTTGCCGAAGGGCTTTACAGGCCTGGGTACCGGAATAGTCAAACTCACACGCCTGGCCGATGACGATTGGCCCGGAACTGATAATCATCACTTTCTTTATGTCATCTCGTCTTGGCATAGGAACGCACCTGTCTCCGTTAGAAGTTTGTTGTTAGAGCTGTTTTGGGTTGGCCCTTCGTAGCAAATTGGATCAGGCACGTCAACAGGAAGAAAAGGGGGCACGACCACGCTACTTTCAAGGAGTGCTCTGCCGTGAGAAGGAAGCAGGTTATGCCTAAAACTTCCAGGCCATGGGGAGCCTTCTGCCATAGCCGAAGGACTTGGTTGTCACCTTCAACCCCGGTGGTGCCTGATGCCGCTTGTGCTCATTTCGATCAATCATAGCAATCGTCTCCCTGACGACCGACGGGTCAAACCCCATGCCGATGATTTCCTCAGGCCCTTTATTCTCTTCAATATATTCCCTTAAGATCCCATCTAAAATGTCATAAGGGGGCAGGTCATCCTCGTCTAACTGATCCGGCTTAAGTTCCGCGGAAGGTGGTTTTTGTATAATTCTTGCAGGAATGACTTCCCCATCCTTGTTGATGAGACGGGCGAGCTCATAGACCATCATCTTAGGAACGTCCGAAATAACGGCCAGGCCTCCGCTCATGTCACCATACAAAGTGCAGTAGCCGACGGCGAGTTCGGATTTATTCCCGGTGGAAAGAAGGAGACACCCAAGCTGATTCGAAAAGGCCATCAGAAGGACCGCCCGTATCCTCGCCTGGATATTCTGTCCTGTAATTTCAGTAGCCACATCTTCGAAGGCTGGCGACAGCTCCTGAAGAAACTTATCGAATATGCCTGTAACCGGCAGTTGGACAAATTCAATCCCCAGATTCTGTGCGAGCTGTCGTGTATCCTCAAAGTTATCCTTGGAGGTGTATTGAGAGGGCATGAAGACGCCCATGACATTTCCCGTGCCGAGGGCCTGTACGGCAACACAGGCGGTAACGGCCGAATCAATCCCTCCGCTCAGCCCTATTACTGCTTTAGAAAATCCGCACTTCTGGACATAATCTCTGGTGCCCATAACCAGAGCCTTCAGAACGGACTCCGCCTCTGTCTCTACAACTGCGTGGAGATCGCCTTCTTGGGTGTCAGTATCATAAACGACCATATCCTCTTCGAACTCAGTGGCACGGGCCCCAATCTGACCTGTGGTATCAAAAGCCGTGCTTACGCCGTCGAAAAGCACACTGTCATTGCCTCCCACCTGGTT
>JAQYVR010000252.1 GCA_030145395.1 Desulfobacteria bacterium | reverse complement strand
AGAAGTAGCGATAACAGACTCATATCATAAGTTTTTGGGGCTGACCAGGAGTGAAGTTGGATGTGAAGACAATTGGAATGATTTCATTATATTGATTTCTGTTATTTAGCTAAAAGGGCAGGCTGCCAAGTGCGTGGTTTTTTGTCAATGATTTCAACTGCGAAGGGTTTGTCTAAACTTACGCTCATTGGCAGCTCAGATTTAAGATATGAATAACATATCGTTGAGTCTTGAGGGTAGGAGGGAGTAGAGATAATATGGCAGATTTAACTGCGGAGAATGTCAAAATGAGCCAGCAGAGACTATGACGATAAGCAGACCTACCACAACGGAACTAACGAATATCCAGTATTTCACTTTACCTGTTCCTGTAATATTGTGTTTACAAAAGACCTCGAGGTTCATACTCATATCACATCAAAATAACAATGCCATTGGGCGAATTACCGATTTTGATTACAGAGAATGCCTAACGCAACTTGGAAAAATGTAAGGAGGGAAAATCAGAAGTGTTGTCAGATTGCGACTGTTACAGTAGGCAGGCCAAACACCTGATGGGGATCATTTCGTTGTCATGATATTGAGTATTTATCAGGACATTTGGGCCATCGTTAGGTGGGTGGGGAAGTTGTCTTGAGTCGCTGACGCTAAGACGCAAAAAGGCAGGATCAAATTAATGACCCTGCCTACGGAGCCCACCTACGAACAAATGATTATTTGACAGCTTCCTTCAAAGCCTTTCCTGCAACAAACTTTGGCACCCTACTTGCTGCAATATCTATTTCTTCCCCTGTCTGAGGATTTCTGCCTTTACGAGCCTTCCTGTCAGCCACCTTAAATGTGCCGAATCCAATCAATGATACAGAGTCTCCTTTCCTCAACGCCTCGGTAATGCTTGAAAGAACACAATCCACGGCGGCCTGAGCCTCCTTTGTGGTTCCTACGACTTTGGAAACCTCGTTCACTAAATCTCCTTTGTTCATGTTTTTTCCCCTTTCCCAAGGAAACTTGAAGGTAGGACTGTGGTTAAGCCCCCATCAAGAGTTTGGACAGCAAACTTGCAATGTGTTTTTCGTAGCTCCGCTTCGCTTTTAGTTGTCGGAAAAGACCATCATTCTGCAACTTCTTTTTCAGCACTCTCATCGCCTGCTCAACGTCATTGTGAAAGACTGTAACCTCTAAGTCACCAAACTCTCTCAAATAGATCTCTCCTGCTTCCGGATTCCCTGATTTTCTCTACAGTTTCTTCCTTTTCCTTACATTCAATGCACAGGGTGGCTACAGGGCGAGCCTGCAATCTCTTCTCGGAAATCTCTTCACCGCATTCCTCACATATGCCGAAAGTTCCGTCTTGCAGTTTATTAAAAGCATGCTCGATTTTTCTTATCAAAACATGTTCTCTTTCCCTGATTCTTAAGGCACAACTTGTTTGGGCCTCCGTACATGCTCGATCAACAGGATCAGGGGATTGACCTCATGCCACCAGCAATCTCATTCGCTGCTTCAAAAACCTCACCCAATCGTTGACTGAGCAGCTTCTTGAAGTATGCTTTCTCTTCTTTGGTCAACATGCCAGGTACGAAACTACAAATTTCGAAGAAGGGAACTTGTGCATGATGGACAAGGGATCATCAACAGAGAGCCAGCAGGGGCGCATCCTGCGTCGCATCCTGCGTCGCAGTCTTCTATGTCATCCTGCCCTGCAAAGTCAAGTGCAAAGTGTCAAAGGAATAACCCGTGCCATGAAAAAAGGACGAGGGCATAAACGAGTGTACAAGGAGTGAGTATTCAGGGGGCCGAAGAAGGTCCTTGTGGTCTACAACTGAAACCGCCTCACCACCATATGTGACGGTTTGCATCCATGGTCCCAAATCAAAGCTTCCTTCCCATTATCATGAGTCAGATTATGCTTATAATATCAAAAGGATATGTCGACTCAGGTGTGAAGTTGGATGTGAAGACAATTGGAATGATTTCATTATATCGATTTCCGTTATTTAGCTCTCCATGGTGGCGCAACCTGTAAGGAGTATGCGGGTAGCCTCCGGATTAATAGAGACAATCATAGCAAGGGTCTCAAGCCCATCCAGTCCTGGCATCTTGTAGTCCGATATCACAATCGTTATCTCGGAGCGGTGTTGTTGAACCGCCTTAATGCCGGCATCGCCGTTTTCTGCAGTATAGATAGTGTAGGGCTCCCTTCTGAGTGCCCGTCTTATGGACCTTCGCACCCCCTCCTCGTCGTCGATAAACAGAAGACCTGTCATTCTCGCCCTCTTTTTTTTGTGTAGGCTAAGGGTCAGTCGAAAACCATGAGAAACATGGCCAGGTCATGATTCGAATCCCTCGCCACATTCATCAGGAAGGATGCCAGAACTTCAGCTAAAGGCAACACTCTTTTTTTGCGGGCAAAACGCGGATGAAAAACTAGTGGTTTCGTGTAGACGAAAGGAGCATCAAAAACGAGGAATGCCGCATCTTACTTCAACAATTGATTTCCACTCAGTTCAAATACAGCATCCTTCTCTTGATGATTTTGATCATCAGTTCGTGGGCCGCTTCTTTTTCCGGACCGTCCTCTAACCCCCGAAGATAAGAGGCCATAGTCTGAATACTCAGGTATATGCCTGTATTTGAGATTACGCCAACAAGAAGTATAATGCATATCGCATAGCCTAAAGCGAGGTATCCAACGACAGCATACAGGACGATACCTACCACCCAGACCCAACTGAACCCCGTCCAAAACTGAATGATAGTCTCGTAGTGCCTCAGCCACCATAGAGCTGCCAATTCATGATTACACATGGTCGTTTGTTCTGCCTTAAGCACCGCGATCCCCTCCTTTCCCTAATGAAACCTTCTATTGTTCTAGTGTACTCGATAGCAGAGCTATCTTGAGAAACGTCTTTTCACTATAAATCATTGCAAAAGGCGTGCCAGCTGTGCCCAAAAATGTGTTTACTTTAACCGTTATTTCAGTGGGTTATCTGCGGATTGGTTGGAGCAAGTACGGCAAAAAAACTGCTCAGACTAGCGGAGATGCTCGAATAAGATCGGAAGTGTTCTCATTTGAAAGACAACTTGTTGAATTCTCAGAAATAAACTAATATTAACATATTGACACTCAGCGTGCGACAGGAATTGCGGATAGGCACATGATAACCACATGGCTGGCAGCCGTTCCGAGGCCTCAAGATCGTATTGTCCCACCACGAAATACGTGTTTTCCCTAAATAGAATAGGGTCTTCCCCGGATAGAGTTACCCCCTCAGAATTACTATACTCATGACAAAGGTCAGGATGAAACCACCCAAACTCGGGGAGGACGTCATGTACCAACAACCGACAAGAGGCCAGCAGGCGGGGCTCCGTGCCACAGCCCTGTACCTCATTCGGTCAATTGTGGCGAAACACGGCGGAACCGTAGAGATGGATTTAGAAACAGAAACGATAAATATAGATGTGCCCGACAAGGAACGGGTTGCCTGTGCTCAGGAGATAACAGAACAGGTCGATGGTATGTGCTCTTGACGAAAACAGGAGTAAACACAGGCAGATAAGACTTCAACAAGACTGAAGCACGACCTTATAGCCCTGCCATTGAAACCAGAATGCAGTGTTTTGTGTCTTGCTCAGGCAGGTATGAAGTAAGAGCGGAAAACTGCTTCACGAATCCTCAAATAACACGTCACTCTTCTTCTGCTCCTTCTGAGCCCTCGCCCTCAACGTTCCCCGCGGCGGGATCCGTTGTATCAGTATCATTGGCCAACTCCTTCTTGCCCTGCCGCCGTGCCATCTTTTCCTGGGCCTTTTGTTTGCGCTTGACCTCCCTCTGCCATTTCTTGAAGCTATGTGGACTCCGCTTTGCCATGACCCTCCTTCCTCCACCCACCGTGGGAACCATGAAGCCTTACCGTCCTGAAGGGTGGTTATTCGTTGTCCGGCTTTGGTCGAGCTTCGACTTGCTGTGTTGTCATTACACGGGCCTATACCGCAATTCTCCATGACTTTCAACCTTGTACGCCCGATAACGTAATATGACGCGCATTATGGAAGTATGGTGGAAGCCTCCGACTAGTCTAGCTTCTGATGCTTGCCAGTATCACGAGCTCAATAATATCAAGGGGATATCTCTACTTAGGAGGCGATGTTGGATTTGTAGCTACTGCACATAATTCCATCGTGATGACCGAAAAATACGAAGTAAAATCATACCTTTTTCGTATTGACATAGACCTTGCCTGTGTGTCAATACTTTGACAAGCGTTCCTCACACCAGCCTCCTTGCCGCCTATCGGTCGTATCAGATAGCGGTGGGCTGTATGGCATTCTGCATGCCTTCAAAGTAGGCCTGAACAGCCTCCGTCATATCCTCTTTGGTCTGCAGATGAGAAATGGAGGCCCGGAAGCGACTGCTGTGTGGAAGACCCTTGGTGAACCATCCGAGACGGCTTCGCATCATGCGTACCGCCCGAACTTCTCCAAAATGGTGGACAGAGTACTCAATGTAACGAAGCACCGTATTCAAACGATCCAGAAGGTCCGGCTGTCTGGGGGGGCGGGAGTTCATGAGATCAAGTGCCTGGGCAAAGATCCAGGGGTTTCCAATGGAGGCCCGCCCAATCATTACAGCATCGCACCCGGTTTCCCGCTGCATCCTCAGCACATCATCCGGCCCTTGAATGTCCCCGTTCCCTACGACCGGAATAGAGACTGCTTCTTTGAGCCGGGCGATGAGAGACCAATCCGCACTACCGGCAAACCCCTGCACGGCTGTCCTGGGGTGAATAGCCACGGCGTCAACGCCGCAGTCTTCTGCCATTTGTGCTGCCTTGACCGCCTGCTCTCCTGAAGGGTCCCAACCCGTTCTTATCTTAATGGTGAGGGGAAGGCTGATAGCACTCCGGATTGCCTTCAAAACCGCTTCAAGCCTATTTGGTTCTCGCATGAGAGCTACACCCGCCCCCTGCCTGACTATCTTTCGGACCGAACATCCCAGGTTAACATCAAGGATGTCGGCGCCTGCGCCCTGCACTATCTGAGCGCCCTCTTTCATGATCTCGGGATCAGCGCCGAATATTTGTGCAGAAAGGGGCCGCTCCTTGGGGTGACTCATCAGGAGCTCTGCGGTCTTCTTCGAACCATGCACAAGACCGTTTGCGCTCACCATCTCGGTGACGACCAGGGCACATCCAGCTTCTCTGGCTAACCGTCGAAAGGGGAGTTCCGTAATCCCAGCCATAGGGGCGAGAATGAGGGGATTTTCTAAGACCAAGCTGCCGATTTTCATGAATACGCCAAATCAGCCTTTCAGCACTCTCTCTATCTTCTCAGCCTCAATCGCCCCCTCGCGAATGATCTTAGGGGGATTTACGGTCACATCCACCACCGTGGACCCCTTACCACCCGGAAGCCTTCCCGTGTCAATGACCAAATCGACCTGATCCCTGATGTGCTGGTCCAACCCGGCCACCGTACTGCAACCGCCTTGTCCGGAAATGTTGGCACTTG
>JAQYVR010000181.1 GCA_030145395.1 Desulfobacteria bacterium | reverse complement strand
GAGCTACATTAGAATCACCTTTAAATAAATCCCGTTGCCGGACAGCTTCTTTACTCCCCAGTTTTCGGACAACCTCCCGAACGATTCGGGCTTGACACGGAGAAATATCTTCGAAAGGAATAGTTTGAGTATCTAAAAGATCTTCTAATTCAGTTTGTGCCTTTTCTAATGGGCCCTTATAAAGATATGCGTAGAGTTTCTTTTGGTTTTGATCCAGTTGAAACCGTCCTTGAATCACAGCCTTAAACTCTTCACCTCCTATGACTTCTTGCGCGTCCAGCAAAGGGACCCAAATATATTGTCCTTTCTCTTGGGCAAGTACGGAAACTTGAGGCATGGTATCAAGGTAGGAAGGTACCCCTTTTAATGTCTTTTGGCCATATATTGCTGCTCCTTCAGCGATAGGGTCATCACAATCTGAGCAAAGCCATAGGCGGTTTACCTCGGGCTCGGTCAGCTCCCCGTTAAAATCTAGTCCGCGTGCTGAAAATGCATCCATATATGAAACCAGCCAAGGCGGAATCTCACCAGATACGAGTGGACCACAAATAATCATTCCTCGTAGCTTACCTCCTGGAAAGGTTTCAGCCATCTGACGCAATTTCTTTCGGAACGCCGTTTCTATGGAGTCCCAAGATGCGACTTCAACAGGGTGGAGTCGGCAGGAGCCACGAAGAATTTCTCGCAAGGTCTCACATGGGCCTTCCTGTATATTGTATATACGATCATATAGATTCGGTGATGGGTTCCACAAAGCCCATTTCTGTTTTATACTCCAAGGTTTAGGTAGCTCTTTTTGATTCCATGCCCTACCTGATATAGTCTCCCAAATTTCCGTGAAACTTGTAAAAGCTTGCCAGAACGCGCCATGGTCAATATCCTTAAAATTATCTTCAATCAACTTTCCCGTCCAATCCATGCCAGTTAGATGAGGAAGATCATTGGGCCTATCCCTAAGAGGCAATACATAACGAAAACCTTTGTGCTCTCTCACCTGCAAGCGAAAGGTTGTAAACTCAAATGCATCAGGACCAAGATAAATCACATGGATGTGGTCATTCCTGCCCATACGTCTCGGAGAGTTACCCATAAGACTTGGAAGGTCACCCTCCACCTTGTTCAACCATGAAAGTGCTGCAGCAACTGGCCGCCAAATAAGCGTGGTTCTATGATAGCCCAAGGCAACCAGTTCTCGAATTAAATTTTCCTGTCCGAACTCATCAAGGTTATCGGGAATTGCCAATACTGGGATGGCACTTCGGGATTCATTCGATTCATCTTTATTTTGTGACTGACCTTTCTTATGAGGACCATTGACGATTAGACTGGTCACATGGCTGGCAAGTATGCGAGGTAAAATAAATGACACTCCATGACCGACACTCCAGCGTATAGTTCGATCTCCAGCCTCAACGAGAGCTCGCCAGGCAAAAGGGATGGGTACCCTTCTCAGTGGTTTACCTTGCTGGATCCTTGCCTCACGTGGCCAAAACAAGCCTGTATGGGTTCGTTCGTTTTCGGCTTCGTCGCCAGTAAGGATGCGACCAAAGGGATTCATTGGTAGCACTGCATCGGCCAAATAAAAGCCTAATTCACGGCAACTCGTTCCGTGCTGGATAACGCAGTCTTTGAGGCCGAAAGCTGAAACTCCGAAAACATTTTTCATAGTACTTTCTCCATTATATCCTCAATAACGGCGGTTATTCCAGCCAGGGCATCCTTCCAGCATCGCTGGTCGGTGGCGACCTGAACCAAATGTAAACCTTTTCCTACCCCTGGATGCAGTTCTGCGGACTTAGACTCCAGATCGCTGGCAACGACAAAGCCTCGCAAAACAGGTAATTCGGGGTCTCTCAATTCGTCTAAATTTCGCACATGATTTTGTAGAGATCGTCCCGCCGACTGGCCGATCTCTTCCCAGGTTGGGCATTTTTCTGATCCGGCCGTATGAACCGCCCAAACTATAACTACCTTCCGTCGGCCTCCTGCCAGGGGGGTTATGACGAGATATAGGTGTCCCCCAAGTCTTCCGAGGTGCTGGGTTGATGGATGTTCCACGGCTTGGTCTGGATGGACGATTTCCAGAACGGAAGCTTGACTGCGGCCTTTATCCCTGAAGTTAATCATGAAGGGACCGGGTTCTGACCCAGCAGATATTCGACTACCCAAGTGTTGCTCCCTGAACAGATGGATTGCTGAAGCAAGCAATTGCTCGATAAAAAGACCTGTTTTTAATCTATTCGTGTTGTTTCGGGATAGTTCGAAAAGAGCAACGTTGACCAAAAATCGAGAAACGTCAGCCCAGGTACGCGCTTGCCATTCCCAAAGACAGTCTTCCTCGTCCTCCCTTCGCAAAAGCCGGACGTATTGATGCCAAATTTCTTTATAGCGGTAGTCATTTTGGAGAACATAGTTGGGGCGTGGGGCAGGTGGCGGTTTGCCTACCATTTCCAAATGGGGTGCTCGGTGAAGGCCGGAGCATAGATGCCAATATTTTCGCACCGTGCGGGCTCTCATAGATCCCTTTAGCAACTGCTCATCCCCCACTTCAGTTTTCAGATAACGGAGCCCCTCATACATGCAGCGAAAGAGGAAATCCTTAAGCACTCTGTTTTCGAGGGTATCAAAGGAATCATGCCGAGCTATACCGAGCAACCGTTGTCTGTTGGCGGCTGCTTTCTGTGCCATGTTTTCTCCTGGCTGCCGGACGAACCACCTAAGACAGGCAGTATCGGTCTCAGTTACACGTCCTGCAGGTAACATACGTTGCTCCCGGAGCAAGATTTTACGCGCTGCATTTACAACAAGTAGCACACGAGCATGCATTCGCTCAGCGATATCTACGATAAGTGACATTCGGGGTTCAGTAATATCCTCGGCAATTTTAAAAATAACCCCACTGATTTCCGACCATGGCATCTTGTTCTCGCGCCCAGTCTTTTTGGTATCTTCTATGAGGTTATCGAAGAATTGTGACCAAGCGAGCACGACACGGGCCAGCAATGTCTCCTCACCATCTTCCTCATCCCCATTTTGAAAGCAACGATGCTTTGCACCTTGGGGAAAGAGACGAACTGTTTCTCTTGAGTTTGCGGCATGAACTTTGATATCTCCTCCTTCTTTTTTTTTAGAAGCATGCCGGCCGGCCATGACGCCATGAGGAGTTTCATACAGCTGGTATTTACCTCCAAGGGTATCAAATGGGGGACCAAATGGAACAAATCTTTCATGGCGTTGAGGTAAAAACAGTGAGGCTTTAGTTGAAACGGACAAAACCGGACTACCCCAAAAAGGGAAGGTAGCTGCCCCAGTCGTCAGGTTAATGGTTTCTTCCCCAATTCCCGTAGACCACGGCCAAAGATGGAGTTGGACCTCGATTTTCGAGGACATATTAAATGTTCTCCTCGTTTCCTCTGCGCGTTACTCCTCGCCATTGAAACATACCAAGATTCTGACTTTCATTGCGCGCTGCGTCAAATGCGTTGCCAAGTTCGTTGTCACCCAGCTCTGCGATGATCGACTCTACCTCGCTCAGACACTCATTTGAATTATCGCTACCCATGTCAATACCTCTTATTTTAGGAATAATCTTCTGCTCCACCTGATCAGCAAAGGCGAGCTTATAACGCTCGTCGTGCTCGGAGCGAGGATAGTTTGCTACGTATTTCTCTATAGCCTGTTGGATTCGGAAACCAAAAGGTCGACCTACTCGGTCTAAAGCATCATTAAGGGCCCTAGTCCACCCGACAATATGATCATACCATTTTACCCCCTCATCCACCTGACGTTGCCAATCTCGCCATTGATTGAAAGACAAATATTTTTGACTGGTCGATTTCGATCTTGTAAAATCTCTGACGGCCCTAGCTTTTTCATCGGGTTTACCAAAGCGAATTACATTTGAGCGGTCGAGAACTTTGTCCGAAAGGGTCTGTGTAGTTTCATCCTCATTTAAAGTGCCTATAAAAAAGATATTGTGGCCAACCCAGAGACGAAAACGATGCTCACCGGGGCCTGCATCAAGCTCAACTTCAGCTTGACTTCGGCTGTATCTATCAGATGGATCCTTAACTTCACGTCGCAATTCGAGTTTGGATAAAAACTCGCTAAAATAGTATTCAGTTCTAGCCAGATTCATCTCATCGAGCAGAACTAGAAGAAGACGATTCTTGGTCCAATCACTATCGAGCATTGGGAAATTTTTCTTATTGTAATTGTAAGGATCCATACGTAAAAGGGCTCGAGAAAGTTCCGTTGCCTTGTATTCTTTCTCGAGATAATTGTAGAATCCGAACATATCTTGGGGCGAATCCCAGCGAGGTTGGATTGCCATGACCAGCCGATGCATGCCCATTAACTCAGCGTAGCGAATTGGCAAAAGGGTTTTACCCGTTCCTGAAACGCCAGCTAACACCGTTATCGGATTAATATCATGGCACTTGAGAGAGGTGTGAAAGGCGTCGATGACCCGCGATGAAAAAATTAAACCCTCTTGTTGCAGGGTGTTTTTAAGCTGTTCTATAGCGGTTGTTTCGTCTTGAGTCTCTCTTTCTCCTTCAAATGCGTTTTCGTCTAAGCAAATCGGGACCTTTTTGAGTAAATCCGCATATGGAGCAAGAGTATCTTCATCTTTGTCAGGCCGTGCACCGAACTTCCGGTCCAGCTGAACAATCTCTTGTTCAAGTGCTGCTTTTCGTGCATTAAGTTCACCCAATTCCATTTCAAGGCGTTGTCTGTTTTTTTGAACGCTTTCCAACTCGCGACTGGCACTCTCAGCTTGAGCCTTGGCCTGTATAGCTATATTAGCATCATTTCTGGCATCCTCCATAGCAGCTTTCGATGATTCTTTAAGATCATCTAATTTCTGCTCTTTGCGCTCTATATCGCGTTCGAGGGCGTTTTGCTCGTTGCGAAGGGTTTCCAAAATAACGTCCAAGTCAGCCTTTTCCTTACGGGCATTGGTTAATTCTACCATGATCGTATTAAGTGGCTTTAGTACAGCTCGAGCTGATTCGATTTTAGACTGGAGATCCTCCAAAACCTCCTCCAGCATGACTTTCTCTGCGGAGAGGGATATCAATTTAGCCTGCACATCTGATGAGATGCGTAATGCCTCCTTGGCCTCTTCAAGTTCAGTCCGTAGTTCTGTCAGACGAAAATCTATGGCCTGTGCCTCGGAACGTTTAGCTTCTATGTCACCGATTTCCCGTTCCAGCTTTTCCAAAGTTTGTGAAAGGTTATGTCTCTGGTTTTCCAGCTCACCCACCTCATTACGCAGAGACTGGTTCTCCTGATCCCTAGTTGCGCATTGTTGTTCGAGATCGGCCAGCAGGGCCCTAAGACGCTCCTGTTCTTCCCGCTCGGCCATCAGGCGTTCAATCTCGGCTTTCTGTTTATCCATCCATTGGAGAGTAGCTTCCATTTCTGCTTGGAGTATTTGTTTCCTTGCTGCCAGTCCCGCAACATCAGCGGCGTCTTCCAAAAACGCAGCCTCTCGCTTTCGCCAATAGATGTAAAACCCGAAGACTACAAACAATAGTAGAATAGTTACTGCTCCAGATAGAATCCACAAGCTAGTGGGCAAGTATGGCAAGATTATACCTTCCATGTAGTTATCCTCTCTTTCTTGTTCTTACTGTCTTTTCTTAAGTCCTTGTTTTTGGCCCGTCTGGATTTCATCCGCCCGCCCAACGTTCTGTCCGACTTTTTGGAGCTCTTGGTCAAGCTTCTGCAGCCTTTCAGCTATGCCAGAAAGTCTTACTTCCATGGCCTGGAGGGTCTGAAACAGGGTGCCTGTTTGTCCGTCGAACTTGGCCACGGTCTGTTCCGTGATCCCCCTCATGGCCTTTATTTCGTTGTATAGGTCTGATCGAGCCCCAGATAAATCAGCAGTCATCTGTTTGATGTACTGCGCTGTGTTGGAAAGTTGCGAAATGGAGCTATCTACCTCCATAACCTTATTTTGAAATTTAGTTGTGTTCGATTCGAGTGTGTTGAGTTGACCACCTATTGCAGTAACTTGTTTGTCAAGATCATTAACCGTTTTTCCGAAGTTACCAGCAGTAGTACCGATAGTGTTGACACTGCCTTGAAGTTCTATCAAGGAACCGTCCACAGTTTGTGCAAGACGTTGGGCCTGGGTATCCACCTTAAGCGCAGCCTTTTGAAACTGGTCAGCGGCATTATCCAGGTTTATCTTAGCCTTTTGGAGGTCCCCAGTTGCCTTCTTAACAGTCTGACCAAGGGGTTGGATACCCTGGACCACGGCAGTGAGTTTTTCGCCTTCCTTAGAGACTGTTTTAACTTGCGTGGAAATGGCCTGGACATTTGTATTGGCGGCCCCGACAGCTTGGGTAAGCCTTTGGGTCTGAGCGTTCAAACCATCAAGTGCCGTTTCTGCTTTCTTCCTCGATGATTCAAGATCTTTTGCAACGGCATCAAAACGCTTGGAAAGTTTCTGAAGCTCGCTATTATCCTGAGTGATCTGTTCCAGGACTCGCTGTTTGTTCTCCCGCATCTGCTCAAATTTTGATATGTCTGCCTGGAGACTGGCAGCCTGCTGCTGAAGCTCGTTTGTACTTTGTCTGAGCGTCTGCTCCTGAGACTCGAGTGCGGCCACTTGCTGCTGAAGGCTTTGAGATTTTCTTAGCGACGTTTGAATTTTATTTTGAAGGGAGGCGAATTCTTCACGGACTATCTTGGCTGTCGTAAGGGCTTCAGTTCGTTCTGTTGTTGCCCTCGCAAGGTTAGCATTAGCTGCGTTTACCTGGGTGGTCATACTCTCTAATCGAGTTTTGGCGACTTGAACGTTCCCTTCCAAGTCGCTGAGCTCGCGAGTCAAATTCTGTTGTCGCATCTCCAAAGCTGGTATCTCATTCCGAATGGTTACATAAGCTTGTTTATCTCGCTCCAAGAGTCTGCGATCGGACTTCACCTGGGCTCGTTCCTGTTCCAGATTGACGATCTTCCATCCCGATAATACCGTTAACAGGACTACCAGGATGACCGCCGTCCCCATTATCCACACGGAGGGGAAAGCGCGGTCCGAGGAGCTAAACTTATTTTTTTTTTCATTCTTGGACGCATCGGAGTGCTTCAGGTTCATTTGTTCATGTGTTGTGTCGTTCATGTCTACTCCATTCTTTGAAGATTTTGTCCACGCAACCCGCCATGTCCTCGCGCAACTGGTAGGTCCAGAATCGCATGACCTTCCAACCCAGACCTTGGAGTTGTATATCACGCCAAAGGTCGTCAATTTTGCGCGTACCATCGGGGTTGCGATGGCAGTCGCCGTCCACCTCAATGTCGATTTTTAGGGCCCTGTCTTCTTTCCCAATAAGGGCTAAGTCCAACCTACGGCTAGACGCCTGAAATTGTGGCCGGGGTTTGAGTCCAGCCTCAACAAGAGCCTTATAGAGCTTCTCCTCCCAAGGAGACTCGTGAGGATGCCACGGTCCTCGAGGTTTGGGCTGGCCACCCCATTTTCGAAGGGTAGCAAGTTGTTCTATGTGGGAGATGCCACAGCGAAGGGCCCAGTCTTTGTTGCCCACTACATGGAGCACAGCTCTGGCACGGCTCACGGTTACGTTTAAGAGGTTTCCCGTCTCTCGAAGAAAAGATCGCGAACCTCTAGGCATGTCTGGCCCAGCACATAGGCTAAAGACAATGACGTCTCGCTCGTCTCCTTGGAATCCGTGAGCAGTGTCCACATGGGCTTGAGTTCGGATAAGGGCTTCGTATAAAACAGTCTCGCTCTCGAAAAGAGAATCCCGAAGCCGGTTGGCCTGCTGACGGAATGGAGTGACCACGCCCAGGGTTCCTCTAAAATTGTTGTCTAACAGCATGATACGCACAATCCGAACTACTTCGTTTACCTCTTCTTGACAGTAAGAGCCGCTCCCTCCGCCACTTTGAATGTCGCCTGTCACCTCGGTCCAATGGATGCCTGGGGACATGCCTTGTGGAGCGATCAGACGATTGTGATCTGTTGCTACTCGCAGCCGACCGCTGTAAAAGGCAAAATTGGAATAGGCGGCAATGTCCGCGGCACTTCGATAGGTCTCGCTTAAGAAAACTGGCTCTACTCCTCTGGTACCGGCGAAGAGGTCGTAGAGCGAACTCTCAGTATAAGCGAAGCGCACATCCTCCACGCGCTTGAGCCCCACCTGTCGACGTAGAATGGTGTCCCTTGTGGTGGAAAGCTTGGAGACGTGGGCGAGTTGAAATGGGTCGCCCACCACTCCAGCCCGGCGTGCACGATATAGGATTGGGATGGCCGAGGGGATGTCTGACTGACTGGCCTCGTCCACGATGGCTACATCGAAAATGCTCGCGACCAATGGGATGCGCGACCCGGCTGAAAGGTTGGTGACGGCCCAACAAGGAAAGGCTTGAAGGATGTTGGGCGCGCGTTCGGAAAGAACTCGAACTGTTTCAGCACGAATATAGCTCTCATCCAGGCCGGTACGCATAGATTTAAGAGCTGCACGTAACCCTTCCATCTCAGACCTGTCCGCCGTGGGAGGCAGACCGCGACGGCTGTCCAAATCCAGGGAAACTGCTCGAGATGCTACCTCTTTTATACGTCCCGAGAGTTCGGCCACGGCTCTTGTGGAATCCTCCAATGGAGGTAGTTCGCTGATTTTAATCTCATAAGGACGACATTCGATTCGTAACCGGGCGTATTCCATGGCCCGTTCCAATAGCGGCAGGACAAGGAATAGCGACTGGAGAGCTTTAGCCGTGGGTAGGGCAGGCAGTTCAGGCCCACCAGGTATCCGTCGTAGCCTTCGGCGGGCCACCCTGTACCAGGGCAGAACCGCAAAGACTCGGAACAGATTAAAAAACTTGCTTGATAAAGTCCGATACGAGGATTGAATGTGTATGGCGTGAACAGCTTTAGCCACCTTCCGAATGGGATTGATGGGATATCCTTCTGGCTTGTCATCAAGATAAAAAGTCAATTCCTTTGGAATATCTCTCGCCAGGTAACTCATCCGCTCCTCCAGCTCGCCCAGAGCGGTCCCGGCCTCGGTGGCCCGACGGGCGTAGTCTGCATTTTTGCCTCGGTCCCCCAATAGTGAATTAAGTTCCTCTTTAATCCGCTCCAGCCGTTCGGTGGAAGCTGAATCGTGTTGTTCGACAAGCATTTCCCGAATGGCATGGTCGAAGGTGAATTTGAGGTTAGGATCATTCTTCGAGTTAGTTCGGACCATGAGAGATCTGCCTTCAACATCAACGAGACGTCCAATGACTGCATCGATGGCTTTGTGGTTTCGACTAGTGAAAAGCACTGTCTGACCCCATAGTCGGGCATTAACTGCGGTGCTGGTCACCGCTTGGGTTTTACCCGTGCCCGGGGGGCCGGTAACTACGGAAATATCCCGGGTAAGCAAGGAGGCTATGGCCAAACGCTGCTCTGCATTGAGCAGATCGGTGTCAGCAACAATCGCCTCGTGAAGAAGTTCTTCTCTTTCGGTTGAGGTCCCATTCCCGTTACGGGCAAAGATATGGCTTAGTGCCGTACGGTCAAGTACATCGTCTGGAGCTTTTTCGATGACCGATAGCTCCTTTAGCAGATTAACGGTATATTTTGTGCGTTTCGCCAGCATGAGCACGGCCCGATTATAGATGCCTGATTCAAAAGGCTCGCGCAGAGGATAGTCCGGGACGCTATTCAATTCTAATGGCTGTCGGACCTTTTCTGACATGAAAGCAGCAAGGGCTCCGGTTAAGTTATCCAAACTTGGGGACAACTCGCCCCTTTCCAGTCCAGGCACCTCGTCGTTGGGCCTCCATCGGTTGATAAAGCCGCAGGCCGAAAGGAAGCTTCGCTGAAGATCGGGCTTTCTAGAAAAGGTATAATCCAACCACCCCAAATTGACTTCCGGCTTTGGATCTTCACAGCTAACAACCAGACCGTCACGAGCGACTGTATGTTCCACACTGAAGAAGAAAACAGGACGGATAATTGTTACATCCGGCTCATCTTTTTTTTCCTTGTAATATGCTTGTATCGGATAGCCAATCACGAGGGAATGGTCGTCAGATGAACTTGGCAAAGATCTGAGCAAAGGCGACATGTGAGATGATAGCGGTATACAGGTTCGCCAGCGCATCCCCGGCCTGGGATACCACCGCCCTACTTTGCGAAGGTAGATGAATCGTTTGCCAAGTTCGTTTTGAAAAGCAGAGGCGTCGGCGCCTTCCTCGTTCCGGATGCATTTTTTATAATACGCCACCAGCTTGCGGAAGGTTTCCCAACGCCCAGAAAAAGCCTTTACTTCGACCAGGTCCTTTTTGAACTCGCTCCATTCCAAACTGCTCGACGTATCGGATTCAATGGGCTGAGGAGATTGCCATTGGAGAAAGGAAAGGGTTTCCTCCGAAAGTGACGGCGGGGATATTGGAGAGCTATACGAAATTTTATCCTTAGAAGAAGGCACGGCCCAACGACCCTTTCTGAACTCAACCAGGCCGTCCTTAGACATATTCCTGAGAACGCTACTAAGTTTATAGTCCGGCAGT
>JAQYVR010000269.1 GCA_030145395.1 Desulfobacteria bacterium | reverse complement strand
AATCAAGCGGTCCAAGAGCTGGCTGAAGGATATCCCCGCTGTCTTTGCAGCCAAAGGAAAAAGGCTCACGGGTGTCATCCCCGGGATAGTATTCGTTTCCAGCACGTGAATGCCTTCACCGTGGATGATCATATCGGTGCGGCTATACCCACGACAGCACAGCGCCCGATGTGCTGTGGCGGCATATGACCGGGCGCGATCCGAGAGCGTTTCATCGATGCGGGCTGGACAGATTTCCCGAGTAGCGCCTTCCTTGTATTTTGCCTCGTAATCAAAGAACGTATAGTCCGATTCCGGAATAATCTCCACAATCGGGAGCAACTGGAATTCGTCATTCCCGATTACTCCTGCTGTGATCTCGGTCCCTTCCAGGAAAGCTTCCAAGATAACGTGGGGGCCATATTCGAAGGCCCTTACAAGGGCCTCAGGTAACTGCCCTGGTGTTTGCACTATACTTGTCCCGATACTTGATCCACCATACCGCGGTTTGACGACAAGCGGGAAACCCGGTTCATCGGCCAGCTCTTTTGAATCATAAGTTTGGCCGTTCGTGAGGACTTTGCAGGGTGGGACGGGGAGTCCTGCCTCTTTGTAAAGGCGCTTTGAACTCCATTTGTCCATAGCCAAAGCGCTTCCCAACACGCCTGACCCCTGATAGGGGATACTGAGTAGATCAAGAAGCCCCTGAACGGTGCCGTCTTCACCATAGGGCCCGTGCAGCACAATGAATGCTACATCAATTGCAGAGGCATCGGAGACGAGTCTTCCAATGTCGCTGGCCGGGTCGTAACGCGTGACATCATATTTGGCCTTATCGAAGGCTTCGTAGACTTGATTGCCACTCTTTATGGAAACCTCACGCTCAGAAGAAATACCACCTGAAAGCAACGCCACCCTAAGTTTTTTCATAGGCTTATAGTGTTCTCATATGCGTCTATGCTGACCATGTTTTGCTTCAAAAGAAGACCGGCCCGGTCAACCCCTTCTAAACCGTGCGCTTTAGTCTTGATCACCAAAGAATATCTTCCCAAACGGACGGCACAGCAAGAAGTTCAGATGCAAGGCGCGTGAGCCTTGAGGAATGAGGCGTACTTTTCGTACGTTGCAATGACGAAAGGCGAAGCGCAACGCCGCAGATGGACTTCTTGCTGTGTCGTCCCCGTCATTCCTCGTTCCACCCCTCGGCAGGACATTCCCCACACCTTGGCTTTTTCCTGAGACAATATGTGTGTCCTATATGGACCAGGAGTGCATGGTATTCATTGAACATTTTGGGATCGGGTTCCAGGTAGTCCATAAAAAAGCTTTGAAGTTCATCATAAGGACCCTCTTCAGGGGTTAGATTGTGTCTAAAGAGGATTCGTCTAGTATAGGCATCCACAACAAAGGTCGGCTTATTTCCAGCATAGAGCAGGATGCTGTCGGCCGTCTCCGGCCCGATTCCGTTAACTGACAGCAGTTTCTCTCTCAAGGTGTCTATGTCCTCAGCAAGGAGCCGATCAAGGTCTCCATCACTCTCCTGGAAAAGGAAGTCAGCAAAGTGCTTCAGTCGCCGGGCCTTTATATTGTAATACCCTGCCGGCTTTATCACTACTGCCAAATCTTGGACTGGGACATCATAGAGGGCGCGCGGCAACAGGAGGTTTCTTGCCTTCAAGTTGGTTATGGCCTTCGTCACATTTCGCCAGGCCGTATTCTGGGTAAGGATAGCACCAACAGCGATTTCAAACCCGGAATCACCCGGCCACCAATGTCTTGGGCCAAGAGCCTTGAATAACCTGGCATAAAGGTCAAGTAGAATGGTCTTCCTGTCAACCATAACAGGCTAGGAGCCAAACCGCTCTGCCAGCTTCTTCTCATATCGTTGCGACTTTTCCATACCGGTATGGGTGTTGCAAAACATGTTGAGCTTCATGACAAGGAAATTCAGCTTCTTCAGCTGACGGTACTTGGCCTTTGTGTCTTCCATGCCAGCCAGGAGGTCTTCGGCTTGTACAATCTCTTTTCGAAGGGCGATCTCTTTAGGTACGAAGTCGGCGTTCTTCAAGATCTTGTAGGCAACCCTGAGGTCTTCCGGAACATGGGAATCGTCTTCGAGTTCAAGGGGTTGGCCTGCCCCAGGAAGATCATCAAAGGCTCCTTCTCGGATAGCTTCAAGGATACGCCTCTCAGCGATTTTCTGAAAGCAGATCATATCTCGTATAGTTTCTTATCGATGAATAGGTTCACGACATCTTTGTCGAGCCGTCCGGCTTTAGCCTCTGCTTTAAGGATTTCGCCAGCCTTCTCAGGGGGTATGGCGCGGCGATAGGGACGGTCTGCTGCTGTCAATGCATCAAAAATGTCGATAGCCGCCAAGATGCGAGACTGAAGAGGAATTTCGTCTCCCTTGAGTCCTTTAGGATAACCACTTCCGTCAAGGAGCTCATGGTGCGAAGCCGAGAAGAGAGGGACATTCTTCAAGGTTTTAGTAAAGGGAATGTTCTTTACAATATTGTATGTCAGTTCCACGTGGGTTTGGATCTTGTTATATTCCTCTGCTGTCAGGTTCCCTTTTCTAACCGAAAGGTATTCGAGCTCTTTCTCGGACAGGTAGGGAATCGTGTTTCCTGCCAGGTCTTCATAAGTTCTGGAGGCTATTTCGTGCAAGGCTGCAAGATCTTCGTCTGAGAGAAAATTAGATTGGTTTGTCTTTTGGACAAAGCTGAGTTCTTGTTCCAGTTGCTGTTCCGCTTTCCCGGCTTCTTCACCTATACTGTCACTGGATGGGTTGTTCTTGCCTTCTGGTACTGAAGTCTCTCCAATCGAAGGGCCCCCCATACCGGCGCCTTGATGTGCGGGGTTTAGCCTGAGGGCCTTAATAAGCTCAAAACGGTTGACTATGCTTTCCATAGCCTCGTCGGTCAGCCGATTGTCTTTGTCCAAGATACGCTCGGGGACACCAATCTTACCCATATCGTGCAGCCAGGCTGAATATGAGAGCTCTTCCAGTTCCTCGGGTGAGAAGGACACATCGGCAAAGGGGCCCGTGGCCTCCTTATTGATGGCCAGGGCAATGGCCTTGGAGTAAGCCGCCACCCGTCTGGAGTGGCCTGCGGTATGAGGACTTCGAGCATCAATGGCCGATGCAGAATAGCGAATCAGGGCCTCAAACAAGGCCTTAATGTCTGCAATCAACTTTGCATTTCGGATTGCAACCGCCGCCTGTGAAGCCAGGGACATGACAAGACCCTCGACCGATTTGGGAAACACGACCACAGAATCTGTTTCGTCCTTGGCATTGATTAGCTGAAGTACTCCTATGATTTCCCCCTCCCTGTCTTTCATGGGTATCACGAGCATGGACCTTGTCACATAGTCGTTGCGCTGATCAAAATCACGATTGAACTCATAAGGTGCTGATGTGGACAAGTCGTAGGCATCTTCTATGTTAATGATTTCTCCTGTAATGGCCACATGACCGGCAATGCTCTTTGTTGATAGAGGAAGGGGGTGGGGCTTGAACCCCGAGGTGGAACCAGGTCTCTGATTTAAGGTGTCGTTCTGGCTGACATGGAAGCAGAGAGTGTCATCCTTGTCCAGAATGTATAAGCTTCCGGCATCTGCACCAGTGAACCCCCTTGCTTCGAATACGATTAACTCGAGGAGCATCTCCAGGTTGACCTCACTGGATAGGGCAATCCCTATCTGATTCAGCTTTTGAATCTGTTCCTGAAGGATATGATTTTCCGGCAATTTCTTCCCCTCTTGCAACGCGCACTTAACACTGTATGGTGTTCGGAACTGCCACGGATGTCTGAACAGAGGACCAAAAAGCTGTCAGAGCATTACCGTCAGTTATATATAGGATTTCAGAGGACCTTTCAAGGCTTTTCAGTCGGCGGCGTAAGGGTTCAAGCCTTGTCCTCGATGGCAGGACCACCTCATATCAATGGTCGGTTCCTTGCCCAGCGGCACTAAGCTGTGATATCCATGATGGCACAGTAAGAAGCCGGTCTGTTCTGACCGGTCGGGATTGCGCTTCATCTTCCATTCTATAGTTAGGAGGCCACAATGGTAGACCATCAGTTCGGTTACGCCAAGCTGGATCAGCCCGGGGTTGTCGAGATATTGTTTCATCCTCGCCAGGAGTCTGATTCAACACCCCCACCTGGTGCCATAGATTACGAAATTGCTGTGGAGGAGGGCGTTTGCGTAGGCGCCCGATTTCATATGGCTGATACGACAGCGCCCAATATTCTGTTCTTTCATGGCAACGGAGAGATTGTTGGTGATTACGACAGCATTGGGCCCATGTATAATGAACATGATCTGAGTCTTCTTGCCGTTGACTACCGAGGTTATGGAAGGAGTGGAGGGACTCCGACGGTAACCTCCATGATGCGTGATGCCCACGTCATCTTCAAAGAGATTCGAAACTGGCTGAAAAACGAAAAACGCACTGGCCCCCTTTTGGTTATGGGCAGATCCTTGGGAAGCGCGTGTGCTCTGGAATTGGCAGCTTCCTATGAACAAGACATGTCAGGCCTTATCATTGACAGCGGGTTTCCCCACACTGTCCCGCTTTTGAACTGCCTGGGTGTTGACACTCAGTCTCTTGGCATCACCGAGGCAGATGGTTTCAGGAACATCCAAAAGATCGGACAGTTTTCGAAACCAACGTTCATCATTCACGCTCAGCATGACCAGTTCATTCCTGTGACAAGCGCTGAAATTTTGCAGGTCCAGTGCATAGCGCGCAGCAAAGAATTTCAAATGGTAGCCGGCGCTGACCACAACACTATCTTGTTGCGAACGGGCAAACAGTATTTTGAAGTCATTAAGAAATTCATAAACAAAATTCAGGGAATACGTGAGAAGCGCTCCTACCGCAAAAGGCGGGAAGGCAAGATAAATCAAGAAAAATAGCCTGTTGCCTTGCGCGCACAATGAAACGCGGATAAGGATTCTTTGGTTGAGCCCCCAAAAGTTTTTCTTGACAGGGTCGGCAGTTTCATAATAAAAAAGGACAGTTTGAGGAGAAAAAGAATGCTCGGTTACCTGACTGTACAATTTGGAAATAGCGCCTGGTCTTGGTGGTGGAGTTCAGGAAGGGTTTGCCTACCGCCTGAGAGGTAACCGGTTTTCCGGTAGAAATCGAAGCCGTGGGTAAGCTCCTTGCCTGCGGTTTTTTTGTTTCAACGCCGTGGGCATGGTAAAGTGCTCGCGGCTTTTTTTGTTGACGGCTTCGTAAAAAGTTCATCTGCAAGGCGCACTTATGACCTTTAAAAGTGTATAAATCGCAAATGAACATAAGTGGAGGTTTGTAGTGATCTATCCGGACAAAGAAGAATTTCTTCGGCTGGCACGGCAGTGCAATGTGATTCCCGTCTTTCAAGAGATGACAGCGGATATTGAAACACCCGTCAGTCTATTCAAGAAAGTGGCTAAAGGACCCGAGTCCTTTCTTTTGGAAAGTGTGGAAGGCGGTGAACGCTGGGGCAGATACAGTTTCATCGGCCATCGCCCCCAGCTCTTGATAAAGATCTGGGGCGAGCAGATTGAGGTCAGCCGGGGCAACGGCCAGCCAATGCAATTAAAGGCCAACCCGCTTGCCTATCTTAAGGATCTGATGGACGACTATCAGGCCCTGCCTGTGACCGGGCTGCCCCGATTTTACGGTGGACTTGTCGGCTACATGGGCTATGACATGGTGCGCTTTTTTGAACGTCTGCCCGATTCCAAGCCAGACGATGTTGGGATGCCCGATGCCGTTTTCATGATTCCGGAGCAGGTTATTATCTATGACAACCTGACCCAAACAATTAAGGTAGTAGTCACTTGCCACGTACCGGATGATGTCGACCACGAGGATGCGTACGATCAGGCTGTCCGGCAGATTGAAGAGATGGAAGATCTGCTCCATGCCTCGACGCCATCCCAACCTAGACCAAAAGACACTCGGCACGACCTGACCCTGACAGCCAATATGGATCGCGGACGATTCGAAGATATAGTCAGCCGGGCTAAGGAATACATTGAACAGGGCGAGGCCATTCAGGTTGTACTCAGCCAGCGTTTTCACACGGACCTTCATGTTGAGCCGTTTGAGATTTATCGAGCCCTCAGGCGGATTAACCCCTCTCCTTATATGTACTACCTGCAAATCGATGACGAGATCATTATAGGCGCCTCTCCCGAGGTTCTGGTTCGCCTGGAAGACGGTCGGGTGGCGCTAAGGCCTATAGCCGGGACCAGGCCGAGGGGTAAAGATGTGGAGGAGGACCAGCGGTTGGAGGAAGAGCTTCGTGCTGATACCAAGGAGCTGGCAGAGCACGTAATGCTGGTAGATCTGGGTCGCAATGATGTGGGCCGGGTGGCCGCTGTCGGCACAGTTGAAGTCAAGGACCTGATGGTGGTAGAACGGTACTCCCATGTAATGCATTTGGTTTCCCATGTGGAAGGTGACCTGGCGCCTGGTCTGGACATGTTTGATGTGCTGCGCGCCAGCTTTCCGGCCGGTACCGTTTCCGGAGCTCCGAAAGTGCGAGCAATGGAAATCATTGAGGAACTGGAGCCTACGCGGCGAGGGCTTTATGCAGGGGCAGTCGGCTACTTCGGTTTTTCCGGGAACATGGATTTTTGTATTGCCATCCGGACGCTGTTCGTTCGCGATGGCCGTGTATATCTGCAGGTGGGCGCAGGGATCGTGGCTGACTCGGACCCTGCCAATGAATACGAAGAGACTGTAAACAAAGGCAAAGCGCTTGTTAAAGCTTTGGAAATGGCCGGCAGCAGACTGGTGTAACTTGGAGGAATTGCCACGTGATACTAATGATCGATAATTATGACTCGTTTACGTACAATCTTGTTCAATACCTTGGCATACTGGGTGCCGACGTGAAGGTGCGACGCAATGATCACGTCACCCTGGAAGAGATAGATACAATGGCGCCGGAACGGTTGGTTATCTCGCCGGGGCCTGGTATTCCACAAACGTCGGGAATCATTGTGCCTTTGATTCAGCGATTCTACCAACAGGTCCCTATCCTTGGCGTCTGCCTTGGCCACCAGGCTGTTGCTGTTGCTCTGGGTGGCAAGGTGGTGCGTGCTGGTCGGCTGATGCACGGAAAGGTTTCAGAGATTCGCCATGACGGACAGGGTGTTTTTCATGATATTCCGGATCCCTTTACTGCCACCCGGTACCATTCTTTGGCTGTTGAAGAGGAAAGCCTCCCGTCCAGTCTGCAAATCACGGCAAGGGCTGAGGACGGCGAGATTATGGGTGTTAGACATAAGGACTACCCAGTGCATGGAATACAATTTCACCCGGAGTCCATTCTCACTGAGGAGGGAATGCGTATTCTGGAAAATTTCTTAAATCTTTAAAGGTGGTTTTGAACATAGTTGTCTAAAAGGGCCTTAATCCACGAACTTTGCAAAGGGAGGAGATCATGCTTAAGCAAGCCATCCAGAAAGTAGTGAACGGCTCGAACCTGACCGAACAAGAGATGGAAGCTGCCATGGAGGTGATCATGACCGGCCAGGCCACTCCCGCCCAGATCGGCTCCTTCATAACCGCCCTTCGACTCAAAGGCGAAACCATTGAAGAGATCACAGGGGCCGCACGGGTCATGCGGCAAAAGGCGACGCGTATCCAGGCCGATGAAGCCTCTGTAAGCATAGACCGAGAGGAGATCAACCTGGACCTGGAAACGGTCGTTGATACCTGCGGCACCGGCGGTGATGGCACCAACACGTTCAATGTTTCCACTACCACGGCGTTTGTGGTGGCCGGCTGTGGCCTCCGGGTGGCCAAACACGGCAACCGCTCTGTCTCCAGCCTCTGTGGAAGCGCAGATGTCATTGAAAGGTTGGGGGTAAAGCTGGATGTCCCCCCTGCAGTCGTTGAGAAGTGTCTGGACGAGGTAGGTATCGGCTTTCTATATGCCCCGGCTCTTCACGGCGCCATGAAGCACGCCATTGGACCTCGTCGAGAAATCGGTATCCGCTCCATTTTCAACATCCTCGGTCCACTCACCAATCCGGCAGGTGCAAACGTTCAGGTGCTCGGTGTCTACAAAAAAGAGCTTACACCGGTTCTGGCGGAGGTGTTGGGTAACCTGGGTTCGCGCAGTGCGTTCGTCGTTTATGGGGAAGGTAGTCTTGATGAAATCAGCATCATCGGCAAAACCCAGGTGAGCGAGTTGAAGGATGGACAGGTGGCCACGTACAGCATTGAACCGGAAGATTTTGGCTTGCCCCGTGCGGATCTGAATGACATCCGCGGTGGCGATGTTGAGGAAAATGCGGGTATTGTCCTCAGCGTGCTCCAGGGGGAGAAAGGTGCCCGGAGAGATATGGTGCTTCTTAATGCCGCCGCTGCCCTGGTTGCAGCAGGACGGGCAGCCGACTTTTCAGACGGCATAAGCCAGGCTGCCGAGTCTATTGATACGGGCCGTGCCCTGGAAAAGCTTGAGGGGATGAAGAGAATAACTAATGAATATACAGAGGAGTGATCGGGCCGGCGGGAAGCAAATACGAAACTCGAATATCGAAATCCGAAAAAATGTTCAAATTCCCAAAATCCAAATGACCGAAAATTGATACTGAAGGTTCTTACAACTGCTGTTTTGAACATTAGAAAATTCGTATTTTGGATTTGTTTCGTATTTTGGATTTCAATCTTTCGGACTATGACTAGAATCCTCCCTCACAAGAGATATGAATCTTACACCATAGGGTAGTAGTTGGAAGTACTTATATGATTCTTGATGAAATTGTTGCCCAAAAACGTCGCACAGTAGACGAGCTTAAACAAAAACTGTCGCTATCTAAGATGGAGAGGGCTGCGGCCTCAGGGCCTTCACCTCGCGATTTTTTTCAGGCCCTTCAGGAAGGCAAAGAACCTGCCATCATTGCTGAGATCAAAAAAGCTTCTCCATCGGCCGGAGTGATTCGCGCAGACCTGGACGTAGCGGCCATTGTCGCAAGTTATGAAAAAGGGGGGGCTGCAGCTATCTCGGTGATTACCGAAGAAGACTTTTTTCTGGGAAAATTGGAATACCTGAGCCAGGCACACGATGCGGGCCGTCTGCCGGTCCTCTGCAAAGACTTCATCATCGATCCTGTGCAGGTATTTGCCGCCCGTGCTGCCGGAGCAGATGCGTTGCTGTTGATAGCTGCCGTCCTGAACAAGGAGTTGATGGTTAGCCTGCTTACAATGGCTCGCTCTCTCGGTATGGCCTGCCTGGTAGAGGTTCACGATGAGGAAGAGCTGGGCCGGGTTCTGGCGACTGATGCCCGTATCATCGGTATCAATAACCGCAACCTGCGAACCTTTGATGTGACATTGGAGACGACCCTGAAACTAAAACCGTTGGTCCCTGAGGATCGCCTGGTCGTCAGCGAAAGCGGTATTCATCAGGCCGCTGATCTGGAGTCCTTGGCGGCTGCCGAGGTAGATGCGGTGCTGGTAGGGACAAGTCTTATGCGAGCCGAGGATCCCGAGAAGAAGCTAAGAGAACTGAGGGGCAAATTGGGGGACTCTTAATTTTCGGGAATAAGATAATCTTGAAATAACGAATACTGAATATCGAACAGGGAAGTAAGAAGGGAAGAATTTCGACGTTCGGAATTCCTTATTCATGATTTGCCATTCTTGTTTGGTTCTCCGTGTACGGCTATTCCGGCTTAGAGGAACGACATGAAAATTGAAAACCACCCGGATGTCCTGGTCAAGATCTGCGGTATAACGAACGTGGAAGATGCTATGGCTGCGGCGGATCTGGGGGCCGATGCCATCGGCTTTGTCTTCGCCCCTAGCCCCAGGCAGATTTCTCCTGATAAGGCACGAGAAATCATCATGACCCTGCCTTCGCGGGTCCAGACAGTAGGCGTCTTTGTAGATGAGGACTCCGAAAGAGTGGCATCCACAGCCTCTATTTGCCATCTGGACCTGCTTCAGTTTCATGGCAAGGAATCTGCAGACTACTGTGGCCGGTTCGGGCAGCGGGTGATCAAAGCGGTGAGGGTAGAGAGCCGGAGTGATTTGGAGGGCTGCTCGGAATACCAAGGTGTGGTTGATGCTTTTCTGCTGGACTCTTACGTGCCCGGTCAACAGGGAGGCACCGGCCTCACCTTTGACTGGAATCTGGCGGTCGAGGCAAAAAGGTTTGGACGGATCATTTTGGCTGGTGGACTCAACCCGGACAATGTTGCTGCTGCTGTCACCGCAGTATGGCCTTGTGCCGTTGATGCCAGCAGCGGCCTGGAGCAGAAACCAGGTGTAAAAGATCACGAGAAGATGGCCCTGTTC
>JAQYVR010000180.1 GCA_030145395.1 Desulfobacteria bacterium | reverse complement strand
GGACAGCCCTCGTCGGTCTGCGTATCGCAGTCGTCATCTATGCCATTGCATAGTTCTGTAGCCACAGGATTGACGTTGGCATCTGTGTCGTCGCAGTCACTTGAGTCATCGACATACCCAGCTGGCGGAGTCGTATCCGTGACGGAATCGTTGGGATCGCCATAGCCGTCCCCATCCGCATCGCGAAAATAGATTATTGTGGAGCAGTTTTCATCAACATTTCCATCGCAGTCGTCATCCACCCCATTACATTCTTCAGTAGCGCCAGGAAAGATATTGCCGTCGGAATCGTCGCAGTCATCATCATTCGCCACATAGTTTGTTGGTGGGCTCGTATCCACGACTGAGTTATTCGGATCCCCATACCCATCGCCATCATCATCTAAATAATAAATCGTGCATCCTTCATCAATATTTCCGTCGCAATTGTCATCAACACTGTTGCAAACCTCAGTGGCGCCGGGATTGATGTTGGCATTGCCGTCGTTGCAGTCGCCAGCGTTAGTTACATACCCGGAAGGTGGGCTCGTCGATGTGATTGAATCATTCGGATCGCCATAGGTATCCCCATCCGCATCCCTAAAATAGGTCACGCATCCTTCATCAATGGTATAATCACAGTTATCATCAACGCCATTGCAGATCTCGGTCTCGCCGGGATTGACATTGGCATCGGTGTCGTCGCAGTCACCACCGTTTGGCACATAGCCGGATTGCGGCACGGTGGTGGAGTCATTGGGGTCACCATAGCCATCCCCGTCATAGTCCCTATAGTTAAGTGTACAGCCCTCATCAATCTGCCCGTCGCAGTCGTCATCCAACCCGTTGCAGGATTCAGAAGCGCCAGGGTAGATAGCACCATCGGTGTCATCACAATCACCTGAATTGGACACATAGCCAGCTGGCGGGCCGGTGTTCGTGATTATAGAGTCATTCGGATCGCCCCAGCCGTCACCATCTCCATCCCGGTAGTAGGGATAGCAGCCCTCATCAATCTGCCCGTCGCAGTTATCATCTATCCCATTGCATATCTCGGTGGCGCCCGGGTTGACATCGGGATCGCTATCGTCGCAATCGTCATCTGCCGGATATCCGTCGCCATCATTGTCACTACAAGACTGGTAGCTGATTTCACTGATATAAAAATGGTACGTGTATCTAGCTCTTACAATAACCCGTTCGATACAACCAACACCGTTGAGATCAGGGATTTCCGAAAAATCTACGTATGCCGTGTCACTGTCCGTGTAGTGAAGGTAGGATTCAACATCACTAATTTGAAAGGCTGATCCTGAAAACCGCGTGACCCATAAGTCAACGGGCACAGTACCCCCACCAGCGTGCTCCTTAATCTCGTCAAACACCATGGTGACTGACTGCGCGTCCACGCCGGCAGGAAAATCAAATACAAGTGATTCGTAACGACCGATGCCCCACCCGGAGATCTGCTTTGACGACATCCCTGTAGTGCCCCAGCGAACCCCGGTACCCTCTGTCTGGTGCACATATATGATTCCGGGATATCCGGCAGGATATCCGGTCGCATTTCCCCAAGTGAGGGTGGACAGCGTTAACTCAGGTGATACGGTCAAGGTAGTCCCATGATTACCTTCAGATAAACCAAGACCGTTTCCTGTGAGGTCGTAAGTAACCGCATGGGCTTTTGTCACGCCTGTCATTGCAATCGCCAACAACAGCACGAGCAACACACCGCCTAATCGAACACCACGTTTATATGTATATGTTGTGATAGACACCCCTGACATCGCTGTGTCCCCCCTCAATTCCTCCTTAACTTTCATCCATCAAGACGCCTCAAAAACTAAGCTTACAATTTGGCGTGTTACAGGGCATCCCTAAGGTATAGCTTGAACTCTTGTCGGTTTTCCTTTGAGTGCCCTGTTTCCTCGTGTTAGCCATCCAAACATATATTGTAATGGCAGAGGTCCGCCGCCTCCCTGCCACATTTAGTCAGGTAGTAAAGTCAACGGCTTACAGTACGGTTTGTAATGATCGGCTTCCCACACCATCAGATCACAAACTTCATGCTGTCGTTTATGAGCAGCCTTTGAGCCTAATAGGTACCCGTGCCTATAATCACCGCAAAAACCGTTTTATACAGAATCATTACATCAAACATCAGAGAGCGATGTTTGATGTAATGCAAGTCGTGCTTCAGTCGTTCCTGCATGGATCTCGTTCCACGACAGGTAATCTGCTGTAACCCTGTCAGCCCCGGCTTGACTTCCAAACGTTTCCTGTGTTTGGTGTCATACAGCTCAACGACATTCATGGCTTCTGGTCGGGGCCCCACCAGGGTCATGTCCCCTTTCAAGACATTGAACAGCTGGGGCAACTCATCCAAACTTGACCTTCTCAGGATTCTCCCAAAACGTGTTATCCTCGGATCATTATCCAGTTTGAAAACAGGTTCACTCAAGGCACCCAGGTCAACGAGGCAAGGAAGCATGGCCTCGGCCTCCTGAACCATGGACCGCAATTTGTACATGGTAAAGGGTCTGCCACCCAGGTTACCATTCCGTCTTTCAAGTCTTTCGTGGTCTCCTCTCACGCCGTAACCATTTCCCCGTCGTCTGTTTACGCCGACTCTTTTCTGCCTGAAAATAGCCGGGCCAGCAGACTCCAGTCTAATCAAAATAGCCACCAAGGCCATAATGGGTAGGCTTACGACCACCAAAAGACTAGCAATGACAATATCCGTGATCCTTTTTGCAAACATGCCGTGATGATTCCTCCGGATTCATTGGGAAGGTATTCAGTCTGTTCCCTCCGCTGTTCCAGTGCCCCTTCACCCTTTACCTCTTCCTTCAAAACATAGAAATTCCATGCCCCGACCATGAGACCAAGACTCAAGGAAAGGGCGCGGACAAAAAGAAGGATCGGTAAAAAGAGAGCTATAAGAGGATCTTTTCTGAATGCCCCGAAAACAAATGGCAAACTCGTTACCAAGAAACCAATGAGCGAAATTAGAGCGCCCATAAGAAAGGCGTCCTTCAACAGGGACGCCAAGAGAGAAATAAGAAGCAGCGTGGCGAACACCATCTCTATCTTCAACGATTGGGGTGTGTGGGAATCTCTAGCAATCTTTTTCGGATGCCTTTTCAGTACCAGAGCCTTCCAAAAGCCGATGCGAAACTTCTTCTTGGCGTAATTCCAAAGCGTACCGGAGTGGGTATGGTAAACCTTCGCCTCGGGATTGAATACCATCCGGTAGCCTTGTCCCCACATACGAAAGGAAAATTCTTGGTCCTCAACTGACGCTGTCGTGAATTGTGTGTCGTATTTTCCTACTCTCAAGAAATCTTCTATCTTGAACCCGGCAGCATAGGTGTCGATGAAATCGATGTACCGGTCTTTCTTCATTCTTTCGTACTTGCTTTCGTACTCCAATTGAACGAACCGGGGCACAATCCCTTTCTGCTTCGTCAGATAGGATCCCTTCACAGCAGAGATCGACGGGTCCTCCAGATGGCGGACCATTTGCTCTATCCAGTCCTCCGTGGGTTCACAATCTGCATCCGTGAAAAGAACGATCTTTCCATTTGCGTTTGCTACCCCAAGGTTCCTGGCAGCCGCCGGCCCCTGGTTTGCCTGTCTAAAGACTTTGAAGCCATCTTCCTTGACTTTCTGAAGCCCCCCGTCTGTGGATCCATCGTCAACGATGATCAGTTCATAAGGCCTTGACGTCTTCTGCCGCTTCAAGGCACTTATGCACTTTTGCAGTTTATCGCCGCCGTTATAGACCGGTATGATTACCGAGATTTCCATAGAGTTAGATATTCCTCAACACAGAGTTTTACTAGTGACACGCCTCCCCAACGTTCGCCCCAGGTCGCGCCTGCGGACATTCACATGAAGATTGACTTTCAGGGAAAGTTCCCCTCACCAGATACTTGAAAAAGGTTTTCATGGACTTCGCAGTCCTCTTGAGTTCCGAGGGATGACGCAATAGTTGTCTAGATTTTGAGACAAAGTATTTGGGTCGCAGATAAAACTCGCGCCTGGCCCTGTCACAGAAGTTTAATAGGTCAGCACTCGAAAGACCTGGTAGCTCCACAACAGAGTTGTGCAAGCCCTCTTCAGTAACCCATTTAGAATAATCTTCGCTCAGCACGAGATTCTCTTCCTTGGCCCACTTGTATGCCTCTGTACCCGGGTAAACCATTAGAGGAAAGAACTGCGCTGTGTCTGGATTCAACGCCTTGGCAAAATCGAGGGTCTCCTCCAACGTCTCAGGATTGTCTCCCTTGTTCCCCACCAAGAAACACCCGTGCACAAGAACGCCGGCCTTCTTGGCATCCTTGAAAAACTTCCTAATCCGCTTCAGAGCAAGGCCCTTCTTGATATTATTCAATATGTTTTGATTGCCGCTCTCCACTCCAACGCACAAAAGCCGACATCCAGCTGCCTTCATCATCTTAAGGGTTTCGAAATCGACGTCGGCACGGGCATTGGCTGTCCAACTGATTTTGTTTTTTGCTTCTGTGAGCAGCTGGCAGATTTGTTTGCAGCGGCTCCTATCCACCGTAAAAGTGTCATCTTCGATAAAAATCTCTTTGACGAACGGGAAGGTCTCGGCAATATATTGAAATTCAGCCACCACGTTTTCAGCGCTCCTCGCCCGGTATTTTCCCCCCTGAAAAACCTGTGGATAGACGCAATAGGTGCACCGGTGGGGGCATCCCCGACCGGTGATGATGGTGACCTCCGGATACCGGGCAATAGCGTAAAAATAGTCCCTGATGTTCAGATGTTTCTCGTAGACGCGACTCACGAAAGGTATGCTGTCCAGGTCATCAATGTGAGGTCGATCTGCAGTACGAAAGACGGTTCCGTTTTCTCGGAAAGATATCCCCGCTACGTCTTTGAAGTCTCCTCCACTCTGCAATGCCCTAGCCAGGTCTCTGACTGTGTAATCGTATTCTCCTCGGGCAATGACGTTGATGGCTGGATCAAGTTCTAAGGTTTCCTCAGGAAGGGCAGACACGTGGGGGCCAACTAGTACGGTGGTGCATTTGGGAAGGATCTCTTTAATCTTCGCGGTAATCTTCACATCGTTGTATATGCTCGGTGTGCTAGTGTCGACGACGACCATTTCAGGCCCGAAATGCTTCACAATCTCAATGACTTCTTCAACGCCATGGCCCTGGGCAGGTGCATCTACTAACTTCACATCAAACCCGTCCTGCTCCAAAACCCCCGTTGCATAGGCCAACCACATGGGATAATAGAGGGTTCCACTCTTGGTTACAGCAGGACTGCGCTGCTCTCTCGAGAACCTAAGAAAAAATGGGGGATTGAGAGTTAGTACTTTCATTCTGCAAACTCACTATCCTTTTTTGTCGCCACGGACTGCCACCGACACTCTGTAGAACCCGCGACTATTAACCGCTCACGGATAAAAACGGTTGAACATGATTCCGAGTTCATAGCCTTCATGCGGTTCGCTCATGCTCTCATTTCTGACAACCGTTCCCCTGGCTGACATATGGCTACCGGTGGTTCCTTCCAGAACAATCGGCAATTCGATCTTGACATCAACCTCTGACCCTTGTTGAAGGAGGCTCTTACATCTCAAACAAACACCGGATGAACTGATATCTCTTGTGGTCCCTGCAATCTCCTCGACGCTACCTGAGACGTCCATCGACGTGATGTAAACGTGGAACCCCAAACCGTATCTTTCCCATCGCCTCTTTTCGATTTCCGACACTTCAGACAGCCTCAAAGACGTTACTAGAATTGCTAGTGCCTTCCCCATAACGAAACTGCCAGGCCATGGGACCAACCAAAAACCTGCTATATGCCCGTGACCTTGACCCCCGCCTTCTTATAGTAATGCTGTTTTTCCTGCTCCAACTTTGCATTCGTCAACGTCATCTTTATCCCTTGTCCAACCTCATCAAGCGGTCTGAGCCCACCTCCCTTCTTGCCCATGAGCTTGATAATTTCAAATCCTGCCTCTGTCTTGATGACGTCGCTGATTTCCCCTTTCTCCAAAGAAAAGGCTACATTCTCCACAGCCGGGTCTCTTTCTCCCTTGGCAAACCAGCCTATTTCTCCTGCCCTCTCCGATGCACGAGGATAAAGCGATTTCTCTTGAGCCAAACGACCAAATACGGCGCCTGCCTTGACCGCTTTCAATATCTCTTCGGCCTCTTGACTTGTCTTGACCAGGATGGATTTGGCTCTGACCTTTTCCGGCACCCTGAACAGCTCGGGGTTGGACTTATAATAGCTGGCTATATCACTATCGGTGACCTCGGTTTTGTTGAGGATGTGTTCGTGGCGGAAGGCATTGGCTAAAACCTTATCGGTCCGCATGCGGATTTCTCTCGACACTTCCGGATCTTTCTCGAGGCCGACCTTTCTTGCCTCCTGCGAAAAGACCTTTGTCTCTATGAAATAATCAATCCACTTGAGCTTGGCTTTGTCTTTCCTTTCTTCTCGAACTTTTGCGAGGATGGGGGCCAGTGTTTCTTCTGTAATGGTCTCCTTCCCAATCTTCACCAATACCCCCGGTTCGGTTGGATGGGTGTTCACCTCGGCCGTCTTGTAGTAACTGTCAATGAGTTCCCTTTTCTTCTCCCAAAACAACCGGACCCTTATCTTCTCTTTTGCTTCGTCAAAGGAAAATTGCTTTGTATCCCGGCTATCCAGGACCTTTATGATCTCGTAGCCTTGTGGTGTCTTTATGACATTACTCAGCGTGTCCTTCTCCAGAGCAAACGCCGTTTTCTCAAGTTCCGGGGCCATCCTTCCCTTGTAAAACCAAGCCGGCTTGCCCTGTTTCCCAGATCTGGCAACAGGCTCCTCCTTCGCCAAGGCATCAAGAGAAATGCCAGTCTTCAGGATCAGGAGCTTCAACACCTCCTTTGCCTTCTGCTCATCCTTGAACACGGTACGCTGAAGCAATACGGCATCAGGCACCACAAAAAGATCTTGATTATCCGTGTAATACTTCTCAAGCACCGCTTCAGATGGTTCTGCTTCTGTGTCAATGCGCTTTTTGACGAAATAACGGGCCAATACCTCCTTCGTGGCCTTTTCCAAGGCCTCTTTGACAACCGGGTCCTCATGAAGTCCGGCCAGTCTCGCCTCACGAGCAAAGACTCTGGCTTCGATCAAATTGTCGAAGACCTTGCTCCTGAGCGCGGCCCGTTTTTTTACGGGCAGCTTCTCCAGGACCGCCTCAAGATCTGCCGTCCGGATAGGCTCTTCGCCAATCATGGCTAGCACATCTTGGCTGGAAGACTTAAAAGACTTAGATGTTCCCTGATTTCCCACGGCCTCATCACGGCAGCCTGTACCAGCCAGGACGAGTAAAGCCATCCACAGAACAAGCGTAAATCTGACACACAATGATTTCAGCACTTTAAAAACTCCTCAATCAATGAGTACGCACCAATCCCTCTGTTTTGTCCAGCCATTGCCACAGCCTATTCTTCCTCGGGATACTCACCACTTTACGGCTCTTTGCATCTCGGTTTTCTCCACATCAAAACCATGTGTTAACTGTGTATTACCTCTAGCTGTGCGAGTTTTACTCTAGAGTAGAGATAGCCGCAATTAGGAGAACTACGCATCTTGCCTCCTGAAATACCGGATTTTGCCCCGGGAAAAACCTCAAGCCCACCTAACAAAAGGGTCGACTTAAGTAGTAAATTCCTTTGAGATCCTGGCAGTTTTGCAATTACACATCCCAAGAGTCATTTCATGACACACAAGAGAGTTCTTGCTGATCAATTTTCAGTGAGCATGTAGCGTACGCAAGAAAAGTGTTTCTGCATAAGGGGTATTTGGCGATTAGACCGGAAATAAGGAAGGCTGTAAGGGCCAGACCACGTGCCCAAATGGATTGATGAGGTTGACCTGGCGGACAAAAAAGGGGGTTTTTGCTACATTAAGGTAGGTATATTTACGTATATCTAAGCCGTGTATATCTCCACATCCTGAGTATGTTTGGAACCAGAGAAGTTGCGATCTCGTCCTGACAGCGGACGGACCACCGATAGGGTTTCACTTATGCGTGATATTTGTAATAAGCCCCGCACGTTCCTTCGCTCGAAACCATACAGGGACCTATCGGATTTTCAGGGTTACAAACATTTCGAAAGAGCTTACATTCCACGGGAGTTATGACCCCGCGAAGAACATCGCCGCATTTACACCCAGGAGGCTCAGGGGAATCCGGTGTATCGATGTCGAATAAGGCCTCTGCATCAAAGGCTCGATAGGCTTCTCTCAGGGCAAGCCCGCTCTTTGGAATGACTCCAAGGCCGCGCCACGGGGCGTCACAAGGTTCAAAAACCCGAGACATGGTCTTCAGGGCATTCTGATTTCCTTCAGGTGCCACTGCCCGCCTGTATTGAATTTCTACTTTAGGTTCCCCTGCTTCTATCTGACTTACCAACATGTAAATACCTTGTAAGATATCGACGGGCTCAAAACCCACAACAACACAGGGGGTCCGATACTGGGCTACCACCTCTTCGTAGGGTGCCGTACCAATCACCGCACTCACATGCCCCGGGCAGATGAACCCGCTAACGTCAACCTCTCCACCTGAAAGCAGGGCATCCAGGGCAGGCGGGAGGAGTTTGTGAGAAGAGAGCACCGAAAAATTCTTTATGCCCTCAGCCTCCGCCGCTACCACGGCAGCCGCAATGGTAGGGGCCGTTGTTTCAAAGCCGATGCCCAGAAACACCACTTTCTTCTCAGGGTTCTGCCTGGCTACTTCGAGAGCATCCATGGTAGAATAAACCATGCGAACGTCCGCACCGAGACCCCTCTCCCTTTTCAATGAAGACTCGGACCCGGGCACCCGAATCATGTCCCCAAAAGTCGTCACAATCACATCTGGAATCCGGGCCAGCTTGACTGCTCTGTCAATGTCACCGGTGGCCGTAACGCACACGGGGCATCCTGGACCAGAGACAAGACCGATATGTTGAGGCAACACATCCCGGATACCGCTTTTGAAGATAGCGACTGTGTGAGTGCCACAGATTTCCATGAACCGGGCCGGTTTTTTGGAAATGGCCGTGATACGGTCTGCGATCTTCGAGGCGAGGGAACCGTCCCTGTATTCACTCAGGTACTTCATCGATCACCCCCATCTCTTTCCAGAGTGCCAGCGTGATTTTTGCTTCCTCAGGATCAATGCGGTGAAGCGCAAACCCGGCGTGAATGATCACGTAGTCTCCAAGCTCCGGCCGCTCGTCTATCACGGCAAGATTAGCCTCTTTGGTCACGCCTGCGAGTTCCGCGCGGATGTTGTCCCCGTCAATTTCGATGACTTTCATCGGTGCTGCAACGCACATAAGTCAATTCCTCCTATGTCGCCTATGAATGGTTCTTCTTCTTACCCCACTGGGCTATGGCTCGGATTTCGAAATCCTAATGACAATGCGCCCAAACCCCCATTGGGGGACGAAGCCCCACACCCACCATCTGCTTAGAACGCATTGTTAATTATAATAGAGTATTTATACCTGATATGACAAGGACGAAATTGCAGGATCTACGCATTTTCCTAATTAATACTGCTTATTTTCACACGTAAAACTACCGAGTCCAAAATCGACAGCCAAGCTCTCTATCTTTCACGTTTCGTCTGGAACTCACCGTCGGCATCCAGTGCCTGCAGTCTAACGGATGGCGCCTCGATGTCGTGTTGACACACAACAAGCTATATGTTACTCTTCGGTCCGTATAAAGGGAACAAATATATGTGCCGCTGGGCATAGCTGGTGATTTTAGGAGGAAAGGGTGAAAAGTATTTTGATCTTATTTTGTGGCCATCCCTTTGCGTGTGATGATGGCTTTGGATATCATGTTTACCAAGTGTTGAAAGACATGGACCTCCCTGAAAACGTGGAATTGATGGAATGCGGTTATTCGTCTTCAGAATGTGTCTTCATGATCGATGGAAAGGACAGGATGATTGTTGTGGACGTGGTCAGGGCCAACAAGGAACCTGGAACCATTATACACATGAAACCGGAGGAACTTGAACTGACAGTGGACGGCGTGACTGATGTGCCGAAACTCCATCTCATGGAGGTGCTGAACCAGGTGGCTATAAGCGGCAAGTGTCCCGAAACCATATTTATCGGCGTCGTCCCCAAGGAACAGAACATATTAAGTGAAGAGCCGACTCCAGAAATCAAGGAGAAGATACCGCAAGTCGTGGACATGATTCTGGAAGAAATCAGCAAGGAAACTTGACCCGCCGTTCCCTCCCAAACAAAGACCACCCTAATCTGGAATGCCATCTCCCAAGACCATGCTCATGTCGAACATATTCGGTCATCGCTCCCGCCGATGTGGGTTTTATGAAAAGGCCTTATCCTGCGATTTCTGAGTCAACGACCACCCGCACAAAGCGGGAAAAGCCAAACGCACGCGAGTGCGTTAATCGTTGCGGTTGTATCGGGTGCAAAACACCTGGTTTGAAAACAACCAACTAACCTGGGAATCTGTTTTATGGATGACGACGACCTTTACGGGCGATTCGTAACAGACAGGCTTCGTGCAGAGAAGACTCTGACCGAACTGAGAGAAGCTATCCACTGTTATCAATCAGGCCAACTATCTGAGGCTGAGGAAATCTGTGATAGAATACTTGAGCTTAGTCCTAAGCAGGCTGATGCGTTACATCTATCAGGTCTCATTGCTTTGCAGATGGGCAACCAGGATAAAGCTACTGCGAGGATTGGCCAGGCCATCGAAGAAGATCCTATCAATCCAACGTTCTATAACAACCTCGGCCTTGCCTTTGAAAAACGCCGACAATTAGAGAAGGCAGTCTCGTGTTATCAGAAAGCAGTGCAGTTGGATCCTGGTTCCTTCGAAGCTTACACAAACATGGGCAATGCATTTAAAGTCCAGGGAAAATTCAATAAAGGAATCGGGTGCTACAAGAAGGCTCTCGAAGTGAAACCAGACTGCGCGGAAGCCCTACTGAATCTGGTGGACACTCAAAAACTGCAACGCTCTGACAGAAAGTACTTCCTTGAACGGGCAGAGCAGATGGTTGGACAAGATTTATCAGAGGACGATTCCATAGTTGTAAACTTTGCCCTGGGAAAGCTTTATAATGACCAAGGTATATTCGACACAGCATTCAAGCATTACCGCATAGCAAACCAGTTGAAGCGTAGAAAAGTCAAGTTTGACGTTCAGTCTCACACAGATTATGTGTCAAGAATCATCGAAACGTTTTCCAAAGATTTTTTTGCCCAAAGACAATTGTGGGGAAGCGATTCTGACCTGCCGATCTTTATTTTTGGAATGCCCAGATCTGGCACGACACTGGTCGAACAAATAATCGCAAGTCATCCATATGTATTTGGTGGAGGAGAACTACAGTTTTTTATACAGACAGAACAAAAATTGTCTTCGATTTTAGAGACGGATTTAAACTACCCTGAATGCGCCAGCTGGATTCATCCTGAAACAGCAAAAAACCTCGGAGAGGTCTATGTCAAAAAAGCAAGAAAACTGACTGAGTTTTCAAAATACCACTTCCGAACAACTGATAAGAACCCTTTTAATTTCTTACACCTTGGTCTCATGTATCTCGTATTTCCCGGGGCCCACTTCATTCACTGTCAAAGGCACCCCTTAGACACTTGCTTGTCTGTTTATTTCCACAAGTTTACCACGGGCAATTATTTTGCCTATGATCTTGGGGACTTGGGGTCTTACTATCGCGAATATCAACGACTCATGGACCATTGGCGCAAGGTATTGCCAGTGAGTATATACGAACTGAAATACGAAGACCTTGTTCAGCATCAGGAAGCAATTTCCCGAAAACTGGTAGAGTTTTGTGGACTAAAATGGGATGCCGATTGTCTTAATTTTCACGAGAACAAACGTCCCGTGTTTACCGGAAGCATTTGGCAGGTAAGACAACCGATTTATGGAACGTCATGTGGTCGCTGGCAGCATTATGACAAGTTCTTGGGACCTCTTAAGGACGTGCTCCAAAATCTCATATAGAACATTGTGATAAAAGTGTTCCGTTATCCGGTCTGCGGTAAGCCTGTTAGGGCTTCCAAAACGTTTGCCGCTGAAGAACAAAGGGTTTAGCCACAGACACGCGCAGACTGTCGCAGACTTTCTTGTCCGGTCGACCTGACCGGACAAAACCTTCCTTCGCTATCGCGAAAAAATGAATCTGTTTTGTAACTGCCCGAAGGGCATGACACCCATTGTGGCGACAGGCCTGCCCGCCATCGCTAGCGCTCAGGCGCAGCAGGCGGGTCGTCGCCACAGTAGTCTGTGTGAGTCTGCGGCAAAATATATATGTATTTCAGGACCGGAAGCCACAAGAGTCGTGGCAATCGGAACATATTTCTGAAACCCGCTCTAATTGCAGCCAAGGCAAAACATGGGGAGGCGGAAGCAGTTACTGGAAGTTTGTGGCGTCAACGGAAAGAAGCTATATGCGTATTTTTTTGGTTTGTGTTTCAGACCTGATTTTTACAATTAGAGAAAAAGCCATTTCTGATTCTGACCACCCTATTTGTGAACGCCCGTCCACTTGGTCCTACGAGCCGTCTATGACAAGAGCCTCGTCCATAGTCAAGCCATCACGGCCACGTAGAATAATACCATCTTCGGTTCTTAAGTCAACTCTCCACTTTACGTCTGTCCATCCACTCGGACCATGATTGGGATCATCAGCACAAGCAGGGACGGCCTTCTGAAATGAAATCGGGTGTGTGCCCGGTCCAACATATTCAACCGTTCGCGCCCGCCTCTTATTGTTAGTACAGTATGGATACTGCGGAACTGCGACGCCGGTGACTTCATACTGAGCCTGTGGGTCTCCGCCCGTTATCTCATAGTCTATGCTGAAAGTAACCGTATCGCCGACATAGAAATGAACGCCGGTACCGCCACCACCGCCGGTCACCTGGGCGGTGATCAGCTGAATTTCAGGATCCGGGAAGACCGTGATAACCATGTCGTCTGATACGGTGAACGCTCCGTCATCAACCTCTAATGTGACCGTATGATCGCCTGAGGAGAAAATGGGAACCGTATTCAGATCAAGATGACATTCACCGTTCTCTCCAGCGGCCTGCCAAGTGGAAAGCTCGGTTTCTCCTTCAACCAACCTGAAAGTGCAGGGATCATCATTGGGATCAGAAGCAGCGCCCTGTAAGACTGTGATCGCTTGGTCTCCACTAATGATTGTGAGGTCACTGCCGGCATCAGCGATCGGCTCACAAGCGTCCCCAATGCCGCTTCCGTTGGAATCTGCCTGGTCTGCATTCGATGTAGCAGGGCAGTTATCTATGTCCCCGCATACACCATCACTGTCCACATCGTTGTCCGGATCGTTGGGGCACACATCGCATGCATCGCCCTGGTCATCTCCATCAACATCTGCCTGGTCTGGATTATATGTTTCAGGGCAGTTGTCTACATCACCGCATACACCATCTCCATCAACGTTGTTGCGTGGATCATTGGGGCATATGTCGCAGACGTCGCCAAGACCATCGCCATCAGCATCCGCCTGATCTTGGTTGACGACCACAGGACAGTTGTCTACCTCCCCACATACACCATCACTGTCCACATCGTTGTCCGGATCATTGGGACAAGCGTCACAGACATCGCCCTGGCCGTCACCATCGGCATTTAACTGGTCTGGGTTGGCGGTACCAGGACAGTTGTCTGTGTCTTCACATACACCATCACTGTCTGCATCGTTCCCCGGATCGTTGGGACACACATCGCATGCATCGCCCTGGCCATCTCCATCAACATCTGCCT
>JAQYVR010000110.1 GCA_030145395.1 Desulfobacteria bacterium | reverse complement strand
TCAACACGTCTGAAGCATTCAAGAAACAGGCAGCCCTCTCGGCAAAAGCAATCATTGATGAATGTCAACCGGATATCGTGGTGACGAGCGACGACAATGCCGCCAAGTACCTGATCGCGCCCTATTATATGAATTCTGCTATTCCTTTTGTCTTCTGCGGTGTTAGTTGGGATGCCTCGGACTATGGCTTTCCGGCATCAAATGTTACAGGCATGGTTGAAGTTGCGCCGGTTCCCCAGATAATGGAGTTGTTAAAAACGTTTGCGAAAGGTAATCGTCTTGGCTTTATAGGTTCAGATAATTTAACAAGTCGTAGGGACATTGAATATCAGACAAAATTACATGGATTGAATTTCTCAGAAGGTAAATATGTTTCAACATTTGATGAATGGAAGAAAGAGTATCTCAGGCTGCAGAATACGGTGGATATGATCATGTGGACTAATCCTATAGGCATAAAGGGGTGGGATAATGTTCTGGCTCTTGAGTATATATTAGGGAATTCAAGAATACCTTCCGGAGGGACCAGTGATAACATTGTGCGTTTTGCTCTGCTCGGCAGGGTAAGGATCGCCGAGGAACAGGGCTGGTGGTCAGGCAAGACAGCGCTGACAATACTGGAGGGTACTGATCCTGCGGATATCCCGATTGTCGGCAATAAAGAATCAAGGCTTTATCTGAATATGGAACTGGCCAAGCAGCTGAAAATCAAGTTCCCGATGGAGTTGATAGAAGAAGCCACATTTCTTAGAGATCAGCCGTACTAGGGGAAGGTGTTCATGAGACGAGGTTCGATAACAGCCAAGCTGCTCTTCTTTATCGTCGGCGCTTTCATTGTAACCACCGTCAGTGTCCTGTTTGTTGGGAATATCAAACTGCACGATATTATAGACGAAAGCCAGCATGCCCTGTATGAAGAAAAAGTAGAGGTAATCCTGGCAAGTCTTCGGAGAAGCAACGAGCGGCTCAATAAGACAGGGCTGGTGGAAGCATATACTGATGACTTCAAGGAAGCGAGCCTGAAGATTCTCCGGGAGACCCATTACAACTCTGCCGATCAAACTATTTACCCGTTCATTATTGATGCAGAAGATGGCAGTACAATTATGCACCCGGTGCTTCCTAAGGGGGACAAGACTCTAGTAAAGATGAATTTTGTTGGAAAAGTTCTTGCTGCAAACCATGGGGATTTTGACTATACCAATTTAGGACAAGAACAATGGTACCATTTTAAACGATTCCCGGAGTGGAACTGGGTGGTCTGCTATACAGTTCCCCTGGACGTCAAATATAGTGATGTCCGCAAGTTTCGTAATTTGCTTATTTACATCATGGGAGGGATAACCCTTCTGGTGCTACTGGTGCTGTCGATGATTATTGCCAGGTTCACCAGACCAATAGTCAGATTGACGCATATTTCTACGGCGATAGCAGACGGAGACCTTGATCAGCAGATTGACTTGGGAGGCGCAGATGAAATAGGGATACTGGCTCGCAGTTTTAGTCATATGCGGGATTCCATCCGGCGAACGATTTCAGATCTGGAAAAGGAAAATAGTGAACGTAGAAAGGTCGAAGGAAAGCTCGTCCAACAAAACGAGTATATTAACAGCATTTTTGAATCCGTGACTCATCCCTTATATGCGATTGATGTCATCGACTATTCTGTTCAAATGGCCAACTCAGCCAGCGGCTTCCATGCTGGAAGCGCGAGGACCTGCTATGAGTTTACCCACCACCGGGACAGCCCCTGCGCGGGTGGTGAGCATCCCTGTCCGCTTGAAGTTGTAAAGCAGACCAAGAAGCCCACCATGGTTGAACATGTCCATTTCGATGGGGACGGGAACGCCCGGAACATCGAAGTCTATGCCTACCCTGTGTTTGACGGTACAGGAGAGCTCATACAAATGATTGAATATGGCATAGACGTTACTGAGAGAAAGCATGCCCTGGAGGATCTTGCTAGTGAAAAGGAGATGCTCGCGGTCACTCTGCGGAGTATCGGCGACGGCGTAATTACCGCGGATATTTCCGGAACAGTCCTTCTCTTGAACAAGGTGGCGGAAGATTTAACAGGGCGGAAGAATGAAGAGGCCGCCGGTTGTCCGCTGGAGGAGGTGTTGAGACTAGTTGACAGGAAGACGGGGGAACCATCGGAGAACATCTTCGCTAATGTTGTTAAGGGTGGCCAGATTGTAGAACTGTCCAAGGCTGCGGTGCTCATTGCACGAGATGGAACAAAGAGGAGTGTTGAGGAAAGTGGCGCCCCAATTCGTGATGAGAAAAGCAACATCATTGGAGTGGTCGTTGTCTTCAGAGATATAACCGAGAAAGTTAGGACAGAAGGAGAGTTGCTCAAGGTCAAGAAGCTTGAATCCATAGGCGTGCTGGCGGGAGGCATTGCCCATGACTTCAACAACATTCTGGCGGCAATTCTGGGGAACATTAGTCTGGCACAATATGATGCGGAATTGAGCGCCGAGACCAGGAACCTGTTGTCAGATGCTGAGAAGGCCTCTCTTCGGGCCAAAGATCTCACGCAGCAGCTCTTGACCTTTGCCAAGGGAGGTGATCCTGTCAAGGAGACATCCTCCTTGGAGAACATCATCAGGGATTCGGCAGACTTTGTTCTTCACGGAGACAAGGTCGCCTGTCGCTACACATTTCCGGAGGATTTATGGCTGGTCGACATTGACAAGGGACAGATTAGCCAGGTTGTTCAGAATGTCGTTCTCAATGCCAGCAACGCGATGCCTGAGGGAGGCGTCATAAGGATAATCTCTGAGAACATAGTCTTCGCGGACAAAGATATCTCGCCAATCGGAGGAGAGGGAAGATTTGTCAAGATATCTATCGAAGACTCCGGCATCGGAATTCCACAAAACCTAATCGACAAGATATTTGATCCCTATTTTTCGACAAAACAAGAAGGCAGCGGGCTGGGACTTGCCATAACACAGTCGATAATCAGGAAGCACGGTGGTCACATTACGGTAGAGTCTTCTCCCGGCAAGGGCACCAGCTTTACCTTGTACATTCCTGCATCTGAAAAGAAAGAAGAGAGTTATGCTGAGCCACAGACTGACACGATGGTGCTCTCCAGGGCAAAGATCATGATCATGGATGACGAGGAGATGGTGAGAACCATTGTGGGGCGAATGTTGACCAAGTTAGGGCATGAGGTGGTTCTGGCGAAAGACGGTGGCGAGGCCATCAGCCTCTTCGAAAAGGCCAGCAGAACAGGTGAGAAGTTTGATCTCGTATTCATGGATCTGACGATTCCCGGTGGGACAGGAGGGGAACCGGCAGTAAAGGAAATCCTGAAGATCGACTCTGCGGCAAGGGTTGTTGTCTCTAGTGGTTATTCAAATGATCCAATTATGTCCAACTTCAAAGAATATGGCTTTTGCTCTGCGATTGTGAAACCATACAGGCTTGAAGAACTGTCTGCATTGGTTTCTCGGATTTTGAATTGAAATCACTCGCGCGTTTCTCTTTGCTCTCGAAAGGAACAGGGCTGTGGTGAAGAAGATGGGGACGAAAGGGCCCGTTCTTCCTCCCCTTTCTCTCATGCTGAGCGGGGCCCTTTCCTTTGCCGTCTTCATGGCCTTCAGCTTCGCCATTGAGATTGTTT
>JAQYVR010000202.1 GCA_030145395.1 Desulfobacteria bacterium | reverse complement strand
AAACGACTACTACGATGATCCGGGCAGCGACAGGATCAACCTCCACCCCACGCCGTTCAGTGGCGGCAGCCGAGTGATCCAGGACGAATTAATGGATGCGAAGACCGTGTGGGGCATGTCAATGGGCTTCTTTGTATTGGGTACAGCTGCCGGTGTCTTGCTTGCCCTCACGGGGCGACCCTTTGTTGTGGTGATTGGCTTGATGGGATTCCTGGCAGGGTACCTCTACTCGGCATCGCCGGCCAGCCTTATGTCGAGAGGATTAGGGGAAATAACCATCTTCCTGGCGTTTGGCCCACTGGTTACGTGGGGAACTTACTACGTCATGTCCGGTCTACTCACCTGGGAGGCTTTCATCCTCGGCATCCCCCTAGGTTTGCTGATTACTGCAGTCATTTGGATCAACCAGTTCCCTGATTACGAAGCTGACAGAGATGCCGGAAAGATAAACTGTGTCGTGCGCTTGGGACGCGATCGTTCCCGATTCATATATTCTCTACTCATGCTCGGCCCTTACGCGGTAGTCCTTTTGTGGGTCCTGACCCAGAGCGGCGCCTGGCCCTATCTTGCCGTCATTTTGACCATTCCAATCGCCTTGAAGGCGATCAAGATCCTGAGCGCCCATTACGAGACATATGACGAGATCATTCCGGCTCAGTTCCTTACTATCCAGACGCACCTGGCCCTGGGGTTGGTCCTTACAGCCGCAATGGTCTTCCAGAAACTCGTTCTATGACAGTGACGCCTCGTGAACACACCATCTACGACCCTTGTAGCGGGATTCGTTTTTTGTTGTTGTGAAGTACTGTCGCCAGCAAAACCATCCACAAGAAAAGAGCCGGTAATCCTTGCAATTCCCAAACCTTGAAATCGTTCGAGCCAACAATTTAGAGGAGATCGGCGCAAAGACAGCCCAGATAATCGAGGCCCTTTCTCCTGATGCCTCTGTAGCGGTCTCTGGTGGGACAACTTACCGGGAAATCCTCCAATTCTGGCGAGAAGGCCTCGGGCCCACCCGCGTGAAGATTTTCCCTGTGGATGAGCGAATGGTCCCTTTTGAAAGCCCTGAGAGTAACTGGGGCATGACACAGCAACGTCTTCTCGAACCCCTTGATTGGCCTCAACCAAAACGTTGTTTCTTAAAAGACATGGACGAAGATGCTGCTATGGGTTACGAAAGGCTCCTGCGATCCATTTTCCATGGCCCCATGCCGGAATTTGATCTGGTCTTTCTTGGCGTGGGCGCTGATGGTCACACTGCAAGCCTCTTTCCGGGTGGGCGATATCTGAATGACAACAAATCGTGGGTTCTTCAAACCAGCAGCCCGAGCCCCCCGAGAGACCGGATTACCCTCGGGATGGGCGCAATTTGTGCTGCGCGGGAAGTGATAATAATTGTGACTGGCGAAGAAAAGAGGCCCATGGTTCAGCACATGCTTACAGGTGATGAGGTCATGCCGATAGTGAAGGTTCTCAGGCACCCGGTTAAAAAGCTCCTTTTCCTGGATCAAGGCTCAGCAGAGGAGTAAAACGCCGTCTCCTTGAGGCTAAAGGAGACGCTTCAGAGAGTTCCCAACATGAGACTGGCTATTATCTCTGACATTCATGGCAACCTTGAGGCATTCAGCCAGGTTCTTGCAGACGTTGATCGAGCTGAGGTCGACGGGATAGCCTCCCTGGGCGACAACATCGGCTACGGCCCTGACCCTGAAGAAGTAGTTCACCTGATCCGGGAAAGAAACATCCCCTCTGTCATGGGGAACCATGAGCTGGCCGTTGTGGACACCACGTGTCTGGACTGTATGAATCCTTCAGCCAGACAGTCCCTGGTTCTGACAAAACAACTCCTTTCACCCGGCACTGTAGATTATATTGATACACTGACACACTCCATGACCTTTCACAAAAGCCTGTGCGTACATGGTTGCCCGCCAGACTCTGTCATCACATATCTGTTTCAACTGACAACAAGCCAGTTCAAAGAGCTCTTTCTGGCCATGGAAGCAAAGATATGCTTTGTTGGTCATACCCACTACCCGCAAATCATCAGTTTCGACGGAGAAGAGATAGCAAGCTTTCCTTTGAGAGAAGGAGAGTTAACCCTGCAGAAAAACCTTCAATACTTTATCAACGTTGGAAGTGTGGGGCAGCCCCGGGATGGTAATAACAACGCGAAATACGTCATTTGGGATACTTCGTCACAAAGTATAGAAATGAGGTTTATTCCCTATGATATAGCCACCACGGCAAGAAAGATTCTGGAGGTTGGCTTTCCTGAGTCTAATGCCACACGTCTTTGGTAATGCTTCAGTATAGGAACCTGATGTGAAAAAGATCGATAAATACGAGGTTTGCGGTTTGCTCGGCAAGGGCAGCATGGGCATGGTCTACAAGGTCCGTATGCCTGTGGTCGGCAAGGTGGTTGCGTTGAAACTCCTGTCGCCCCATCCGAATCTGGTTGCCCTTCTAGGTGAAGAGGAAATCAAAAGACTCTTTGTCACCGAGGCTGTCACCATGGCAGGGCTGCGACATCCCAACATTGTGGCCATCTGGGACTTTCACGAGTCAGAAGACCTCACCTTCCTTGTAATGGAATACTTCTGCAACAATCTTGGTGTGATCATCGGCGAAACCTACCGTGTGGAAGAGCCCTCTCGCATAGTGAGCGTTGATAAGGCAATTCACTATACTCGCCAAACCCTGGAAGGACTCTCCCGTCTCCACCAGGCAGGTATCATCCACCGGGATGTGAAGCCTTACAACATTCTGGTGACCGACGAGGATACAGCCAAGATCACCGATTTTGGACTGTCCAAGCTTCGAGGAGAAACCTTTCAAGGTCCCAGTAACCTGATGGTCGGTTCACCCTATTACGCCGCACCAGAGCAGGAAGAAGACCCCAATCAAGTGGATGTCAGGGCGGATCTTTATCCTGTGGGGATCATGCTTTATCGCATGTTAACGGGTGAACTCCCCATTGATTCCTTCAAAAGTCTATGTGAATGCAATCCCGACCTTGATGCAGACTGGGACAACTTTGTCACCCGGGCAACGGCCAAGGACAGAGAAAACCGTTTCAGCAGCGCTAAGGAGATGCTAAAGGCGCTTGATGAGCTACAAGTCGCTTGGGAAGAAAAGAAGGAGAAGGTATGCGAGATGCCGACAACAGGTTTGTCGGATAAGGCGGCTGACCCAGCAGTTCCCAGAGAGAGACTCCGCAGTCAAAGCATCAAGGTCAGAACCAGGCAAGCCCGGGAGGTGTTCGAGACAGACGCCCGGTGGCGTCCTGCCAACCACATCACTAATGATTTTGAAGTAAACAATGTTGGTACCGTCACTGACCAGGCTACCGGGCTGATCTGGCAACAGGCAGGTTCGGATCATCCCATGACCTGGCATGAGGCCCATGATTACGTTGAACAATTGAACCAGACACGTTTTGCCGGGCGTGCAGACTGGAGACTTCCTACCATCAATGAACTAATGTCACTCCTCACGGATGTGCCTCGGGCAGGGGATCTCTGTATTGAACCAATATTTGATCAGAATGAGAGGTGGCTATGGAGTTCAGACCGACGCTCGTTTGTAGCGGCCTGGTATGTAAGTGTTGACCTGGGTTATGTCTCCTGGCAGGATTTCAGCTGTTATTACTACGTGAGAGCTGTATGCCCCCAAACATGATATTGTAACTGTCATAAATACGTTCCGCTATCCAGGTGGCGGAAACGCTCTTGTGGTGTCCGGAGGAGTCTATTCTTGACCATTTTGCAAAACGTTCTTGGTGAAGCGAAGCGCGAAAATTGAAGCCTCCCCGCCCTGAAGGGCGGGGCATTCTGGCATGTTTTCGGTAAAACCATTAGCCGATCGTGTTACAGTGATTCTCAGAACTGTGTTCAGTTATCCCGTCTCCCAGATCCCTGCGATCCTTCCGATTATGACCCCGCTAAGCCCCCATGCCAGCGTGAGAGATATGGGCATCCCGATCGATCTGAGAAAAGGGTAGTGATACTGCCAAAAACCGAGCTTCATACAGATGTACTCGCCCAAAGTACCGAGTACGCCGCTGATAACAAATATGAGTATGTCTCTCTCCCTGTGCCAGAAGATCACGGCAGGTATCATAAAGACAGTATATACAGCCGCAATTCGTCTCCTGATAACACTGGCAGTAATGAGATAATAAACAACTATCAGTCCACCGAGTATCCCAAAAAAGATCCTCCTGGCACTCGCCTTCTCGTCAGGCCATATCCTGTGTGCGAGAGACGTTATGGTGATTGACATTCTGCGAAAGAGGCAGAACAGGGAGGCCCATACAAGAGGGATCCAGACTGGAAGTCCAAACACGACGCCGGGAGCCTTGTAGGTCCAAACACCTAATCTCACACAGAGCATCTCGGACGAGGTACCGAGCAGCGCGGCAGCAATCATTGTTGCCGCATCGGCCTTTTCACGCCAGAACCAAAGTTGAATGCCAAGGCATCCACCGAGCAAAAGACTTGACCAGACGGGTGTGCGCCAGCAGATCACGACAACAGCAAGCACGTATATCCCTATAAACGCCTCAAAAAACAGCTCGACCCCGAGCCGCCTATGCATTTTACTTTCTCTTTCTTGTCTCACCAAACAGACTCAGAAGATATGGTAATACGTTGCTTTTATCTAGTGTCGCGTCTCAGAAATGAGTTTCATTACTACGAGGCCGGCTGAAAGTCTTTTCCGAGCGACATTGAGCATTTTCGGGCACGGAGTGCCTCGGTTCAAGCCGTCAGGCGCAACCCCTGCGCTATGAGACGCCAGCTGAGTGCAGCGTTAAGAATCATAAGCTGTTTGAGGGCCTTAGGCCCGAGTTCTTATGATTTAGCGGAACGAAGCTAACGTCCCGAAAATGGTCACGGAGCAAGGAAAATGGCTTGATAGCCCAGCCATACTTTTTGAACAAACTTGTGAGACACGACAATAGAGTAGTTCTCAAGAATATGTTCCCTGTCAGATGAGGTCTCTCCGTAGAATTAACCAAAACGTATTGCTGAAAACTGCTTTACCCGGCGTCCCGCTTAAGCACGGCAAGAAAGGCAGACTGCGGTATTTGGACCGAGCCCACCACCTTCATTCGTTTTTTCCCCTTTTTCTGTTTTTCAAGTAGCTTCCGTTTTCGGGTTATATCCCCTCCGTACAACTTTTCCGTTACATCCTTCCGAAAAGGCGAGATGGTCTCTCGGGCAATAATCTTTGCGCCAATGGCCCCCTGGACGGCCACCTTAAACTGCTGTCTCGGGATTTCATCCTTGAGCCTTTCGCAGGCGTACCTGGCTTGCTGCTCAGCCCGGTCTCTATGAATCAGTTGAGAGAGGGCATCTACCCTCTCTCCGTTTATTAGTATATCCAGTTTGACCAGTTTGCTTTCCCGGTATTCGAGTATTTCGTAATCAAAAGAGCCATACCCCTGGGTGCATGTTTTTAGCCTGTCATGAAAATCGTATATGACTTCGGCCAGCGGTAGTTCACATGTCAGCTCAAGCCTTCTGCCCTCCAGATACTGATGTCTTACACCTGTTCCACGACGCTCCAAGCAGAGCTTCAATACGGCGCCCAGATATCGATCCGGCATCATCATAGATGCCCTTATATAAGGCTCATGTGTGCTTGCGATGCTTGTGGGGTCAGGATAATCTGCAGGATTATCAAACGTGATCGTCGTCCCCTCTTTCATGGTAAACTTATATTTTACCGATGGTGCGGTGACGATAAGAGAGAGCCCGAATTCACGCTCCAGACGCTCCTGAACGACCTCCAGGTGAAGCAGGCCCAGGAATCCGCACCGGAATCCAGAACCGAGGGCAGCAGAGGTGTCTTTTTCGTAGACAAGTGAGGCGTCATTAAGCTTGAGCTTCTCCAGTGCCATTGCCAGGTCCTCATAACCCTCAGAAGCAGCAGGGTAGAGAGAGGAAAAGACTACAGGTTTTACCTCTCTGAAGCCGGGCAGCGGCGTTGCACAGGGACGATGATCGTGCGTGATCGTATCTCCGCACCTGGTATCGCTTACTGTCTTTACCCCTGCGATGACGTAACCGACCTCGCCGGCTGCGAGCACATCTTTGGGTATTCTCTTGATCTTGAAGACGCCGACCTCTTCCACCCGATGGGTGGCGTCATTGTACATAAAGCGTATTGTGTCGCCGGGTTTTAACGTCCCGTCAAAGACCCTACAGTAGATCACGGTGCCCCGGTAGATATCGTACTGGGAATCAAATATGAGGGCCTGGAGAGGGGCCTCGGGGCTTCCCTGCGGTGCCGGGAGTCTGGTGACAACGGCTTCCAGGACTTCCTCTATACCGACACCCTGTTTGGCAGAGGTGAGGATCGCTGTGTCGGAGTCTAAGCCCAGGTCCTCTTCAATCTGCTGTTTGGTCCATTCTATATCTGCAGCAGGGAGGTCGATCTTGTTGATTACCGGAATAATCTCAAGATCATGATCCATGGCCAGGTATAGGTTGGCAACTGTTTGCGCCTCTACCCCCTGGCTTGCATCTACGACGAGGAGCACCCCTTCACATGAGGCCAGAGATCTAGAGACCTCATATGTGAAGTCGACATGGCCGGGTGTGTCTATCAGGTTCAAGGCATAGGTGAGGCCATCTTCTGCTGTATAAGGAAGGGACACAGCCTGACTCTTTATGGTAATACCCCGTTCCCGTTCAATATCCATGGAGTCAAGGATCTGGTCTTTAAAATCGCGTTGGGAGACGACTCCGGTTTCCTGGATGAGACGATCAGAGAGAGTTGATTTGCCGTGGTTGATGTGGGCAATGATGCTGAAGTTCCGGGTAAGCTTCATGGCGCAGAAAATCCCAGTTCAAAGGCACGCAAATTGGCCTCCACAAACTTGGCCTTTGTCTTAATGCGGATGATTTCCTCAAAGGCTTCCTTTGCAATGGGGAGCGCACCACTATTAGCCAGGGCACCAATCATGACTATATTAGTCGATAGCGTGGATCCAGCTTCTTCTGCCAAGGCCTGGGCATTCAGCGTGATGAGTTTCTTAACCTGGCCGCGGATGAAGTCAAAAAGCTTGTCAACATCTGGATAAGAGCCCATGCCGATTGCTACGCTGAATGGGGTAACAGGCACAGTATTTGACACGACCACAGAATCTGCCGAGCATTTCCTCATGGCCCGGTAGGTCTCCACAGGTTCGAATCCAAGGAGGACATCTGCCTCGCCGTCCGAGATGATGGGGCTCTTTACATCGCCAACCATAACCGTGGATTCCACCACACCGCCCCGCTGCGCCATACCATGCACCTCACTGGCTACGGCATGATAACCTGCTAAAATGGCGGCCTCGGCCAGAACCGTGGTAGCCAGAAGCGTTCCCTGTCCGCCGACACCGGTAAGATGTACACGATAGCTCTCCATCATATGGCTCCTTCATTACTCAGGTTTTCAGGTTCACGGTTCACAGTTGACTACTTTGCGCTTTTCATGTTTTTTGAGATATTAGAACTTTGAACCCGAGTATTTAATCTAAATCTTTTTAGGCCTGATCTTCTTGCAAAACTGTATGCACACCCCGCAACCAATACACAGTTTGTCGTTGATTATCATGGTTGTCTCGGAATCAGGGGCAGGGTTTCTGTAAAGGGCCGGGCACCCAAAGTGTTCAACACATTCCGCACAATCTGTATTGCACTCAGGACCAACCACAAAGCCCCGCTTCTTCTTCGTGCCAAGCATCCTTGCCTCATACAAGGGGCACGGTGCCTTGGCTATAATGACCGACAGTCTGTTTGACTCAAGGGCCTCTTTGACAGCCCCTTTGGTTTTGGCCAGGTTTATCGGATTAACAACAGTTACCTGTTCCACGCCACACGCCCTTGCGATGGCCTCAATGGAAATGGATGGTTTCTCCCACCCTGGCGGAGTAATCTCTATGCCCGGATGAGGCTGATGTCCTGTCATGGCTGTTGTGCCGTTGTCGAGTACTACCAATATGAAGTTGTGTTTGTTGTGAACCGCATTGACCAGGCCTGTAATGCCAGAGTGAAAGAATGTGGAGTCGCCGATGAAAGCAATTACTTTCTGATCTGTGGCCCTGGCGATGCCAGCAGCTGAACTAACGCTGGAACCCATGCATATGAGAAAGTCGGCAGCCTTTAACGGTGGCAGGAGCCCCAGGGTGTAACACCCGATGTCCGTGGGAAACACAGCATCCGTCTTGGTTTCCCTCAACACACTGTTCACTGCATAATAGGTTGCGCGGTGGGGACAGCCTGCACACAGGTTTGGCGGCCGCAGGGGAAGTTGGATTGGTTCGGGATCTTCCTCTATATCAATCGACTTCGGAGACGTATAGTCAACCTTGAAGAACCTTGCAATGACTTGCCGTACCAACCCAGGATCGAATTCGAAGAGCCGCGAGAACAACTCCGGGCCCTTTCCGGAAATTGGAATGGCAATGTTGTTGGTCTGGGCCGCAACCTTCAAGCTCTCTTCCAGGACAGGCTCCAGTTCTTCCACCACCAGGACCTTTTCAACTGAATTCATAAAGTCTACTGCCAGTTTCTCTGGAAATGGGTAGGTGAAGCCCAGCTTAAGCACCTTCACACGGTCCTCAATGCCGAGGTCCTGAATGGCGTCTGCCACATAGCTGTACGCAATGCCACTGGTGACAATCCCCCATGTTCCTTTTCCAATGACGGTATTGAATGGTGATGTGCAGGCCATGTCTCTCGCCTTTTCACCTTGAGACAGCAACACTCCGTGGCGCACGCGGGCATGGGCCGGCACGGTGACAAAGCGAGCACTATCCTTTTCAAATACTGCTTTTGTCTTAGCAGGTTTCAGAGGCCCTATGGTCACAATCCCGCGGCAGTGGCTCAGCCGCGTGGTCGTCCTCAGAAGGACAGGGAGTTCCAAGGCCTCGGAGATCTCAAAGGCTGCCTCGGTCATCTCCTTCGCTTCGTGGGCTGATGCGGGTTCGAGCATGGGCAGATTGGACAATCTCGCGTAGATGCGATTGTCCTGTTCGTTCTGGCTTGAGAACATGGATGGATCATCAGCCGTGATAATCACCATTCCGCCGCGAACTCCCACATATGCCAGCGTCATGAGGGGGTCTGCTGCAACGTTAAGGCCCACATGTTTCATGCTGCACATACTTCGAAGTCCGGATACAGAAGCCCCTGCAGCCGTTTCGAGGGCCACTTTTTCGTTTGTTGAGTACTCAAAATAAAGCTCTGATTCGGCAGAAATGCGAAAGAAGTTGTCTGCTATTTCAGATGATGGGGTACCCGGATAGGTTGTGGCAAACGCCACCCCCGCCTCCAGGGCACCCCTGACAATGGCCTCGTTTCCTAAAAGGAGAAGTTTCTTGCCTGCCTCTTCGGTTAACAAAGGGTGCATATTGATCCTCCAAGATCGTGAACTGTAACAGCGAGCGTATGTCCCTGCGGAGCAAGGAGATGCAAACAATCCACAAATGGTAAAATTCATTACAGCCGAATCCCGATAAGTCCCGATCTATCGGCGCGGCGCGGGCGGCATAGAACTTTTAACTATATCACATTATATTATGATCTTGCCAGATCATAAATTTACAGAGCATCTTGAACCCATGTGAAGCAGGGTTTAGGGCCCCGCCTAACGGCGGGACTTCGGATCTATTTGTAAGATGGAGCCCCGCGGGTAAACCCGTGGTCCCACTAAAGTACCCGTCTTCGCCTTCGGCTACGACGCGGTTATCCGCCTCAGCTTCGGGGCGACATCGCGCCGTAGCATATTGATTGTTTGCGCATTCAGCCACGGGCAAGCCCGTGGCCTTCTGCGAAGGCGGATAAAGTTGACTGGAAATTTTCATGTTTTTCTGCTATGGTGCAGCGGTTAGCGCTGATATGCGTCGATTCTTCCATAATTACAGCAGCTTAACCCTCGAGTCGCCCAGATCTTTGGCGGACCAGTTGGGCGGCCTCCAAGGGGTATTTTGAACCAGGACCGGGGCGAAACGCTTCAGATGGAATATCGCCTGCACTGGTCATCACGGGCCTTGGAATTAATTGGAATCAAAAAATAGCCACAATATCATGATGTTACAATGCTCTTTTGAAAAAAAACGTCTTCTGCCGCAGTTGGCACGAAACTGGTATAGAC
>JAQYVR010000197.1 GCA_030145395.1 Desulfobacteria bacterium | reverse complement strand
AGTCATTGGCGGAGGCCCGGCGGGCATGAAGGCCGCATGTACCGCTGCCGAACGAGATCATGGGGTTACTCTTATCGAAAAAAGAGACCGCTTAGGAGGGCAAGTTCTCTTAAACCGGCTGATTCCAGGCCGCCAAGAGATGGTCACCGCGGTTCAGGACCTGATCAATAATTTAAAGAACCTGGATGTAGAGATTCTGCTCGGTCAGGAAGCGGATATCCAGTTAGTCAAAGAGATGGCTCCCGATGCAGTAGTGATCGCCACCGGGGCAAAACCCGTAATGCCGGATCTGCCGGGCATTGAAGGTGATAATGTTGTCCAAGCCTGGGACCTGTTAGAAGGGAAGGCGCGGGTGGGTAAGAAGGTGGTGGTCATCGGTGGAAATGCCGTTGGTCTGGAGACGGCCCTCTACTTATGCCAACTGGGAACCTTGTCGCCAGAGGTTTTTCATTTCCTCGTGGTCCACCGGGCTGAGCCCATAGAGTCGCTGCTCGAGTTGCTTAACAAGGGGGACAAGGAAGTAACGGTCGTGGAGATGGCCAGCAAACTCGGTCAGGACATTGGGCCCTCCTCCCGCTGGACAGTGCGTTCCGAACTCAAGCGCCTGGGTTGCACCATTCAGAAGAACACCAGGGCCATTGGCATTACCTCTGAGGGTCTTGAGATAGAGAGTGCGGACGGCCCCGGGTTTATACCGGCAGATTCAATTGTAATTGCCGCTGGCTCGACATCGGATAATAAGCTTACCAGTGATCTCGAAGGTCTGTTCCCGGAACTTCACACGATTGGTGACGCCAAAGCGCCTCGCAATGCTCTGGACGCAATTCGAGAGGGGTTTTTCGCAGGCTTAGAAATTTGATCGTTTGAAAGATTCAATAAATGAATACGTTCATGTTGGTATGATGAAGAAAAGGGGGGTATTAGATGTTGACAAAGGGGGATGAATACCCGATCCACCAACTGCCGGAACCCATTGCTTATGCAGGCTCTGATCCAAATTTCTATGACAGGTATTTCTTTAATGGTTATTCAATGGAAAGCGAAGCCTTCTTTGCCATGGCACTGGGCGTATATCCTCATGTGAACATCATAGACGCTTCGTTTTCAGTTATTAAAGACGGCATTCAGCATAATCTTAGGGCATCCCGTCATTTGGGAATGGAAAGGATGGATACCAATATAGGACCCATATCGTTGGAGATACTGGAGCCATTAAAATCCCTTCGAATCGTCATTGATAAGAATGAGCACGGAATCGAGGCGGATGTTACCTTTACGGCACGGATAGAAGCTGTTGAAGAACCGCGATACATCCGTCGAGTTGGCCCTAGAATGTTAATGGATCTAACCCGCATGACGCAAAATGGTTCTTATAGCGGCTGGATCGATATAAAAGGTGAGAAGATAAATATTACACCAGAGGAATGGTTCGGGACCCGCGACCGTTCATGGGGGGTTCGCCCCATCAGTTCACAGATCCCGACTTTGGACGTGTTGCCCCAATTCTACTGGTTGTGGGCGCCGGCCAATTTTGAAGACTGCTGTGTTCTATATGATATCAACCAGGATGGTGAAGGCAATACTTGGCACACCCATGGATTGATCGCTCCTATTGGAGTCGCTCAGCCAAAAGAGATGAAGAGGTCGGAAAGCCAGGTGAAATTCAAATCAGGAACCCGGCATGCCGCATCTGCATTAATAAGATTTTGGGACAAGGAGGAAGCAGAGACCCAGATTCATATTGAACCACTGTATCAATTTTTCATGTCCGGTCTCGGATACGCACATCCAGAGTGGGGTCACGGAATGAACAAAGGGGAGCTGGCAACCGCCTATGATACGATTGACCTTAAAAGCGTGGATGAGACGGCTTTGCTTTATCTTCACATCCAGGCTGTCAGTAAATTTAAAATGGGAGACAAAACCGGGATGGGGGTTTTAGAACAGGCAATAATCGGGGCCCATGCGCCGTCCGGATTCAAAGAATTCTTGGATGTGGCGCCCTGACAACGGTGGTGAGAATGACTGAAGAAGAGATGGTTGAGAGATTCAAGGTATACCTATCGGATCAAATGCCTGATGCGACGAATATTGAAATCGATTCGGTCAGATCTATTGTTGGCGGTGCTTCACGCCAAACATTCAGTATGAAGTTGAATATTACATATAAGGACACTGAAGTGTTGAAACGGGTGATCCTCCGGCGTGAATTTGAGTCTGGAATTATCGACACAAAAGTAAGAACCGAATGGGATGCTTATAGCGCATTTTTCAATACCAGTGTCCCTGTTCCAGAGCTTTTATGGATTGAGGAAGACCCCAAGTGGATGGGAACGCCTTTCTTTGTAATGGAGGAGATAGTCGGTTGTCAGGACTTTTTCCGCTTGTTTTTAGAAGCGCCGTATAATGCGGTGCGTGAAAAGGTCGGGGAACGGTTTTGTGAAATAATGGGGACTATCGCCAAAACAGACCCGGCAGCAGTCGGTCTTGAAGACAAGCTGGATAAGCCTGCTCCTGATGAATGCTGGCGATGGGAGTTGGATTGGTGGGAGGAGAATATTAATAAAAATGAGCTGGAACCCCATCCGGGACTCCGGGCTGCTATCCGCTGGCTTCGCAGAAATCCTCCGCCACCTGCCCAGAAGGTTGGGATCGTACATGGGGACATGCGGGGCGGAAACTTTATGTTTAAGATAGATGGGGAAATCAAAGCCATTTTAGACTGGGAATTGATGCATCTGGGGGACCCTCTGGAGGATCTGGCTTGGTCACTGAATCGTTTGTTTTCCTGGGAAGACCACGATCGTTTAGGGCTTATGCTGCCGCGAGAACGGGCAATTAGGATTTGGGAAGATGTCAGCGGTTTCAAAGCGGATCCGGAAGTGCTCTTATGGTGGGAAATATTCAGCAGTGTCAAGGGGATGGCCATCTGGATTTCTATGAATGAGGTGTATTCTGCTGGCAAGAATTCGAGCACTATTATCTGCTTTGGTGGCATGTTTGCGTCAGATCTTCAGGGAAGAATCTTATTAAGACAGATGCGGGAGGTATCGTGAGGCCACAAGCTGACCAAATACTCAGAACAATCGCAACAACCCTTATAACCCAGTATTTGCCTGGAATTGAAAAAGAAAATGAAAAAACCGAGCTGGGCTTGTCGGCTCTGCTAATGATGGTTGTATCCGAGGAGTTTGATCGTGCTGCTCATCGCCGGATCGAAGAAAACAACGCATTGCGGAGGATATTTGCAGAATCTTTACCCGCAATAAAGGATGATGATCTAAAGAGACGCGTAAGAGAAGCCTCAGAAAAAGCAGAGGATGATTACCATATGTCAGTATTGGACAAATTGAATTGTGAGCTACAGGAGGTGTTTATCGAGCTGCACACCCATATTGAAGCTATAGAAGGAGAGGGTGCTCGACACATTAATGAGGCCATCTGGACGGAATTGGAGAATTGGACCAAACGCCGTGAGTTTACGATTTGGGAGATGGCCTTTGCAATGCTGACGAAAGCCGCTACACGGAATGAAGGCGAGTAAGCTGCAAGCGGATCCAAACGGCTCCACGGACTCCTGAACCACCGGGTCCAGGGCGACCTTCAATTAGGAGAGAACTAGAATGGAAACAGAGAGAAAAGTGATTGTGGCCCCGGAACCTTCATTGGATTTCAAGTTTCGAAAGATAAGCTTAGCGTGGATATTGACCCTTGGGGAAAGTATTCAAATCATGCTGGAACAAGGCGGACCTGAATTGGCTTTGGCAGGCGTGAAAAGAACGGCAGAAGCATGGGCCGGAAAACTCGGTAAGCACATTGTCAGAGACTACGAAATCCCGGATACGATAGAAGGGGCTCTGCAATTGTTAGATATGTATAACCAGATATTCACCGCCGCAAAGATGAATGCTTATACTGAGGGTGATGTTGGATATTTTGAGATTTTGGACTGTACTCACTGGGATTTGCTGTGTAAGCCCTTAG
>JAQYVR010000177.1 GCA_030145395.1 Desulfobacteria bacterium | reverse complement strand
CCTGCTCAATAATGATATCACGACACTTGTCGACCATCTGGTCCACGTCTTCATCCGTCCGTTCCTGGTTCAAATGAAACAGACCGAATTGCTTGACCTTTGCGCTTATGGCAAGCTCCAGAGCGGTCGTGTATATTGAGTGCCCCCATTGCTTGGTTATCTTGTACTCCTCTTTGGTGAACTCGGCATCATGTATAAGGAGGTCTGCGCCGTCTGAAAACGCTTGATATTCATCAAAAGAAAGGCCACCCGGATGAGTAAAGTCCAATTCATTGTCGGTGAGAAAGACAAAGGTCTTGCCATCTTCAATGAATTTGTATCCGCTTCCCTGATTGGGATGGCTCAGCCGAATCGGTATGATAGAGACAGTACCGATTTCAATGCGCTCCGGACATGTTGGTTCGTAGTGGATGTGGGCTCTTACGTTGGTATATTCGACAGGAAAGTTGGGTGGAGACATAACTTTGGAAAGCATAGTCTCGACGAACTTCTGGGCAAACGGGCATCCCTGCATCTGGATATGTGTTTGTTCAAGGTAAAGAGGCTTAAAAAAGGGGAAGCCCATGAGATGATCCCAATGCGCATGGGTAAAGAGGACATCATAGCTGAAGCGCCTCTCTTCGATCACCTGGTTTCCGAGCCTTCGAATTCCGGTACCAGCATCAACTATAATTGTGCGATCATCTTTGGTCCTGATCTCAACGCAGGTGGTATCGCCGCCATATTTGACGTATGCTTTCCCGGAAACGGGAATGGACCCCCTTGAACCCCAGCACCTGATATACATCTCTATTTTACATGCCTCCCCAATTGAGCAAAAAGACGTTCGAAATCAAATTTCCTTATCATAGAGAGCCATCGGTTCGTTTGTACCTATAACTCATCTCAAAAATGTGGATCAGGGTTCAGGGTCCCGCCGCAGCGGGATGAGCATTTTGAGCCGACTCGCAACGCCGCCATGGGGACTCAGACGCATTTTTGAGACGGGTTCTAAAGTTTTTTCACGCGAACCATGTTGGTACTCCCTGCAACTGCCACAGGATGGCCCGCTGTGATCACCGCCAAATCCCCTTTTGATACAAGCCCCGTCTCGAGTGCGGATCGTGCAGCACTTTCTATCATGTCGTCCGTGTCCATTGGATCAGCCACAAGACGTGGCAGGCAGCCCCGGCACAGGGTCAGCCGGCGAACCGTGTTCTCATTAGCCGACAGGGCGATGATGGGCTGGCGGGGCCTGAACCGGGAGATATGCCTCGCCGTCTGACCCGACTGAGTAGGTGCAATGATGGCACGAGCGTCCAGGTGGTTGGCAAGGGCGCAGGCTGCATGGGCAACGGACTGTGAAACGGCTTTCTTGGGCGCAAGTTGAAGGTATCTGTCGTGGGAAAAAATGCTTTCGGCACTTTCAACAATGCGGGTCATAAACTGAACGGAGTTCACCGGGTAGCCTCCCACGGCCGTTTCCTCGGATAGCATAACCGCGTCAGTGCCGTCCAGCACAGCGTTGGCCACATCTGTTGCCTCAGCCCTCGTGGGGCGAGGCGAGTCCACCATAGAGCGGAGCATCTGTGTAGCTGTTATGACCGGTTTTCCTGAGGCATTGGCACGGCGAATCAGCATCTTCTGCACAACAGGGACCTGCTCCAGTGGAATCTCCACGCCAAGATCACCACGGGCCACCATGATGCCGTCCGCTACCTCCATGATCTCTTCGATGTTTTCGACAGCCTCATGTTTCTCGATCTTGGCTATGACCGGGGTATCTCTTTCTCCATCCCGGATGATATCTTTGACTCTGACTATCTCGTCTGCTGTCCTGACAAACGACTGTGCAACATAATCGACCTCGTTTTCCAAACCGAAAACCAGGTCTTCCCGATCCTTGTCGGTCAGTGATGGAGCTTGTATGCTTCGGGTGGGTAGATTGAGGCCTTTGTGGGAGGTCAAAAGACCTCCTGTCACGACTTCGCAGGAGATCTCGGACCGGCCTGCTCCCTTTACGACCAGCTCGATAAAGCCGTCGGCCAATAGGATTTGGTCTCCTTCCTCCACTTCTTCGGGCAGACTTGAGTAAGAAACCGAGACCCTTTCACTCGTGCCCCGAACTGGCTGGTTAGTTAAAATAAAGGGTTGTCCTACTTCCAGCCTTACGCCAGGATCGGGAATGATACCCACCCGAATCTTCGGCCCACCCAGATCCTGCAGTATGGCAACAGGCTGATCGAGTTCGGCGGATACCTTTCGGATGACCCGGATTTGCTCTTGATGCTCACTGTGGTTTCCGTGCGAGAAGTTCAACCTGGCCACGTTCATACCATTTTGAACCAACGCCCTGATGATCTCGGGGGATCTGCTTGCCGGACCGATGGTGCAAACAATCTTGGTCAGAGGCATGAGCCTACTTTCCCTTTTGTCATATCGACTGACAACAATTGTATGAAAGCCTAAAGCATAGGACCTTTTGCTTATGGCTAACATAGAGAAATGACGCAAGGAGGTCAATGATAAAGACATCTGCAATTCAGCACCGAAAATTGACAAATTATAGTTGGTGGAGTACACGTTCGTAGTTGGCATCATTCTACAACAACAAGAGGAAAGGCCTAGAATAAGAATGAACACGATTACTGTGCCGGGCTGGGGTTCCGTCGAGCTGGAGAACCTGGTCTTGGACCTTAACGGTACACTGACCGAATCGGGGGATTTTATCCCTGGAGTCGTCGATTATCTGGAAAGGCTGAAGGCCAAGGGGTTCAAGGTGTACGTTCTTTCTGGAGATACTCGGGGGGTTCTGCAACAGACCTTCGAGCTTTCTCCGGATATTGAAGCCGTGGTTACGGAGACTGCCGAAGATAAAAAGAGGTTTGTTGAATCGATTGGAGCAGAAACAACGGTTTGTGTAGGTAATGGCAATATTGATGTGGAGATGTTCAAGGTAGCCAGGCTTTCAATATGCACTGTTCAAGCGGAAGGTGCCGCAACCAAGGCCGTACTCCATGCCAACATCGTGGTCACGCATATCAGCCATGCTCTGGAAATCCTTCTTGACCCCGACAAGCTCATCGCCACACTCAGGTACTGAGTTGCATAGCCCTTTTTTCTTGACAATTTCATCGCCATCTCTTACGGTGGTTTTCTCGAGAGTTGAGGTGCGGTTCTCATGAGTAACCGCAGGACAGGGGGACAGGCCCCGTATCTTGCGGAGAAAGGGTGGATCGCCGAAGCCTTCTTTTGCCCTGTTGCAAAAGCGGGTTGGGTCTGGGGATAAGATCCCTGGGACTGTCACGGCTTCTCCGTGGAGCGCTCTCTCGGCTATGGTACAGCTGGAGCGAGCTCCAGCTGTTTTTTTTTGGAGCAAGGAAAACAAGGAGGTGTACCATGTTTAAAGGGTGTTACACGGCACTGATGACCCCGTTCAAAGACGACTTCCTGATCGATCATGAAGGCCTTGAAAGGCTCATCGATTTTCAGATTGCGGGTGGGGTGAGTGGCATTCTGGCCGTGGGAACTACGGGCGAAAGTCCCACATTGAACTGGGAAGAACACAACGAAGTAATTCGCGTGGTGGCAGAAAAATGTAAGGGACGGTGTCAGTCTATCGCAGGTGTGGGAAGCAACAACACCCGTGAAACCATAGAAAGCACCGAACATGCAGGCCATGTGGGGGCTGATGCAGCCCTGCTGGTAGACCCTTATTACAATGGTCCCAGTTCCCTTGAGATACGCAGGGAGTACGTCGCCCCCGTTGCTGAAAAGTTTCCTCAGATGCCAATAATTCCGTATGTCATCCCCGGGCGTACAGGCTGTCAGCTTTTGCCCGAAGACCTGGCCATACTTGACAAGCAATTTGCAAACGTAAGCACAGTCAAGGAAGCCACGGCCAGTATTGATAATATGAAACGGACGCGAGAATGCTGCGGAGAGGACTTCACGATCATGTCTGGCGATGACGGCATGACATTCACTATGATGACGGATCCGGCCATAAAGGCAAGTGGCGTCATTTCCGTTGCTTCTAACATAGCTCCCAAGGCGGTTCAGGAGATGACTGCACTCATTGAGCAGGGCAATCAAACTGAGGCGGAAAATCTCATGAATGCCTTGAATCCCCTGTTCGGCATCGTGACTGTGAAGACCCAGGAGGAGACCCCTTCCGGAGCAGTGGGATGCCGCGCCAGGAACCCACTCGGCACAAAGACCCTGATGGCGGTTCTTGGGATGCCAGGCGGACCATCTCGCCAGCCACTCGGCAAAATGACCAGGAACGGGCTTGAGGTTGTACTAACGGCAGGACGTACGGTGTGGGAAAACAACCCGGAGATCCTGCAACCCATCGCCGATTTCTTCAACGTGGATATCGAAGCCAGGCTCAATGACAATTCCAGCTGGGCGGGGCTGACTTACGACGAGTATTAAATCTGCATAGCGGATGGCGCATAGGGCATGGAGCCCTATGCTGTCATCTTCTCTTCTTCAGCAGTAGTGCGCAGCCTCCCATATTGGAGCCCACCCAGGCAATAGCGCCCATCCCATCTAAAGTAAGTCTCATAAGTATGTTTCGTTTTGAACCATTGTGAGAAATACGTTAGGCCCGCCCCGTAATTAGTGACCTCAGCATGACCCAAGGTTATCTATAGAACAATGCTCACAATATGTTCCGTTTGCGGCAATCTTCTGGGCTGGAAGGGGGCATCCCTTTTTGAGTCAGGTCAATCCCCCTCTTCGCTCGTGGGAAGCATAATGCACGGAACTCTGCAGGCTAGGCACACGTCAACACCCCTATACACTTGGTAGCCTGTTTGCAAATCAAGACTGTGCAGAAGACAGTGCCGTTGTGGTACCTGTCAGGAAATAATCAGTGCCCTGAATTCAAAAAGGGATGCCCCCTGACAAGCCACCTAAAATGGTTCAAAACGGAACATATTCTTGAGAACCACTCTAAAACAATTTTTGGACTTGCAACCAAAAGCAACGAATAATACAGTAGAAGGGATGAAAATAGGACTTCCATCGCTGATGAGAGCTTCCTTAATTGCGATTTTGGGATTCCTTTTCTCAAGTGGCCCGACTGTCTATGCAAAACCAGTGATCGACCCCGGGAACAGGATCAAGGTTTTTGTAAGCATCCTCCCCCAGGCATACTTTGTAAACCGTGTGGGCGGAGACAGAGTCGATGTGTCGGTCATGGTTGGTCCGGGACACAGCCCTGCCACCTATGAACCCTTGCCAAAGCAAATAACCGAACTCAGCAAGGCCAATCTTTACCTACGCGTCGGCGTGCCGTTTGAAAATGTGTGGATCCGTCGCGTCAGCAAAGCAAATCCTGGCATGAAGGTGATCGATACGCGGCATGGCATTGATCTTCTTACCATGAAGACCCACCCCCATGGCCGGCACGCCCGGGCCCATAATCACAGCGCGGGTTTGAAGGACCCCCATGTCTGGTTGAGTCTGCAGCGGGTCAAGGTTCTGGCCAAGAACATCCGCGATGCTCTCATCGAAGAAGATCCTGCTCACAAGTCATTTTATCAGGATAACTTAGCGGCTTTCCAGGGTGATTTGGATAAGATAGACGCGGATATCTCGGAAATTCTGAAGAACGTGCGGACCCGCACATTCATGGCGTTTCACCCGGCCTGGGGTTACTTTGCCCGCGATTACAGTTTGAAGCAAGTACCGATCGAAATAGAGGGGAAAGAACCGACTGCCAGGACACTCGCCTACATCATTGAGCAAGCAAAGAAAGAGGATATCAAGATAGTCTTTGTTCAAAAACAGTTCAGCACTAGAAGTGCTGAGGCAGTCGCACGCGCCATTCATGGAAGGGTTATTCCGATCGATCCTTTGGCCAGGGACTATCTGAATAACATGAGAAAGATCGCTAATGCTTTTGCAGAGGTGATGCAATGAGTCAAAATAAAGAGGTTATCAAGGTTGAGCACGTCGATTTTGACTATGACGGACATCTCGTGCTGGAAGATATAACTCTTACTGTTCAAGAGGGTGATTTTATGGGTGTGGTCGGGCCCAACGGGAGTGGCAAGACAACACTTTTGAAGATCATCCTCGGCCTGATTCATCCCTTGAAAGGCAAGGTTCAGGTCTTTGGCCGAACGCCGGAGCGGGGTCGCCACTTCATCGGCTATGTCCCCCAGCATGCGGAATTGGACGCGAGCTTTCCCATCAGTGTTATGGACGTGGTTCTTATCGGCCGGTTGGGCCAGGCTCCCATGATAGGGAGGTATCGTAAAGCCGACAGGCAAGCAGCGGAAGAGGCAATGCAGGAGGCGGAGATTTCTGATTTGCGCAGTCGCCGTTTTGGCACGCTCTCTGGTGGGCAGAAACAGCGTGTTCTAATGGCCAGGGCCCTGGTGGGAAGGCCCGAATTACTCCTTCTGGATGAACCCACGGCAAGCATCGACGGAAGAGTAGAGCAAGACATTTACCACCTTTTAAAGAAGTTGAACGAAAAGGTGACAATTGTGCTTGTTTCTCACGATGTAGGGTTTATCTCCGCATATGTAAATAAGGTTGCTTGTGTCAACAGGCGCCTGGTGTGTAACCCTGCCGACCACATGACAGGAGATACTATCGAGGCATGCTATAGTGGACCGATTCACATGTTAAAGCACACGTGCGAGCTATGAACATTTTAGGCTGCTGGCAAGAAAACCGGCCTATGGCCCGAAACCTCTATCGTTGAATCTGAGTAACCATGTTTGAATTCTTGAATGTACTTATAAATCATGGCTTCATGCAAAACGCCATCATCATCGGCTTGCTTGCCAGCGTAGCTTGTGGAGTGATGGGAAGCTATGTTGTTGTGAGACGCATCGTCTTTATAAGCGGTGGGATTTCCCACACGGTCCTTGGAGGTATGGGAATCGCATATTATTACGGATACAACCCCTTACACGGGGCTGTCATATCGGCTTTGATTGCTGCCCTCGTAATCGGGTTTGTGAGCCTGCGCTATAACCAGTACGAAGACACCCTAATCGGCGCTCTGTGGGCCGTGGGTATGGCTGTCGGCATACTCTTTATCTATAAGACACCCGGTTACAATGTTGACCTGATGAGCTATCTCTTCGGTAATATCTTAATGGTAGAAAAAGAGAGTGTGCGTCTCCTGGCTTATCTTGACGGTCTCATCATCCTTTCTGTCCTTCTTTTTTACAAACGTTTCCTGGCCGTATGCTTCGACGAGGAATACAGTAAACTCCAGGGGGTCGGCGTTGTAAGCACGTACCTGTTGCTTCTTTGTCTCATCGCCCTGACGGTAGTCATCCTTATCCAGGTGGTGGGCATCATCCTGGTGATTGCCTTGTTAACTCTTCCTGCGGCAACCGCGCGTTATTATGCCCGCAGCCTCGTACAAATGATGATCATAGCCTCGATACTTGGAGCACTCTTTACCACCTCAGGACTCATAGTATCCTACCAGCCAAATCTTCCTGCAGGGGCCACGATCGTTGTTATTGCGGGGCTGGCCTACCTTATAGCTACGGTCCTCAAGGGATTAGCCGCCCGGTTCCACGGTCGCAGAGATTGAAAATTGGGTTTGTTGATAATCGTTAGTTGTCCTTTGCTGCAACGTATCGGATTACTTGGCCTGCAATAATAGTAAGAAGGGACCTGCTCAGGCAACAACCCGTTAACAATTGACACAACTTTCGGCAACTGTTATGGAAACAATGATAGTCAATTTGAAGTGATAGATATGGGAAACGAGATAGAAGTATTTAGAGAGTTCATTCGCAAGAAGGGACTTCGAAATACCCCTGAGCGCGAGACTATTATCAAGGAGATCTTTGCTTCCCACGATCACTTTGATGTGGACGAGCTATATTTGCGTCTGAAAACCAAGAAGAAGAAAATCTCAAAACCTTCCATATATCGCCTGATACCACACCTTCTGGAATCCGGCTTGATTCAGGAAGCCTACCATGAGGATGGTCACTTCCACTACGAACACATCTATGGCCATGAACACCACTGCCACCTTCGTTGTCTGAAGTGCGGAAAAGTTCTTGAGTTTAAGGAACAGCGCGTGGAAAAACTGGAAGGAAAACTGGCCGAAAAATATGACTACCTGGTTACAGGACACAAATTGGAGGTATTTGGCTACTGCCCGACATGCAAGGTAATTACTTGACGAGTTGCCCCGCCAAGATACTGAGGATCACCCAAGTCCGATCCCCTTTCCACCCTGGTAAATCAGAAAAGCGATACCCCAAGCCAATATAGTGCTGTAAGAAATACTGAATATAGTCCACTTCCAGGAATTGGTCTCACGCCGGATGACTGATACCGTGGCAAGGCAGGGGATATAAATCAGGATAAAAGCCATCATTGCATATGCAGAAAGCGGTGTCATGCCGGACTTTTTCAGGGCCAGTTTCAATGCTTCGCTCTTCTCGGTTTCATCGGCCCCCACGGCATGGAGAACGCCCAACGTGCTAACCACAATCTCTTTGGCCACAAAACCGGAAAGGACCGCTACGCTGGCGCGCCAGTCCATCCCAAGCGGAGCAAAGACCGGCGCCAAGGCTTTTCCTATATGACCGATATAAGATTTTTCCATCTTCTCTTTGGCCTTCTCAGCTTCTATGGCCGAAACGGCCCGGTCCCTTTCCCTGACAATCTCTTCCCGGAGTTCACTCTTAACTTCGGCCATGGAAACCGCGTATCGCGCATTTATGGCCGCTATCTCACTTTCGTAATCCATGGAGAATCGAACTTCGCGAGGAAAAGAGCTTAGGAGCCATATGACAAGTGAACCGATCAGTATCACGCCACCCATTTTTCTTAGAAAGATCTTACTACGATCCCACATGTGAATCATCAACCCCTTAAGCATGGGTGCTCGATATGGTGGCAGTTCCATCACAAACGGAGCAACACTGCCCCTCAGGACGGTAGATCGAAACAGACGCCCAACGAGGATCGCCAGTACAATGCCAAGGACATAGATGGAAAAGATGGCGTTCCCGGCCCTGGCTCCAAAAAACGTCCCGGCCAGCAGGATGTACACGGGCAGCCTGGCAGAGCAGGACATGAGCGGATTGATCAGGATCGTCAAGATACGATCCTTTTCACTCTCGAGGGTCCGGGTGGCCATAATGGCCGGGGCATTGCAGCCAAAACCCATGAGCATCGGAATAAAAGACTTGCCGTGAAGCCCTATGAGATGCATGACCTTGTCCATCAAGAAAGCAGCGCGAGCCATATATCCGGTATCTTCAAAGAGGGCGATGCAGAAAAACAGAATCAGAATATTTGGCAAGAATATGGCGACACTTCCCACGCCGGCAATCATACCGTCCACGATCAAGTCCCTGAATAGCCCCCCTGGCAGGATTCCGCCTGCAGCCTGGCCCAGCAAACCCACGCCCGTATCAATCCAACTCATGGGGTAGGCCCCCAAAGAAAAGGTCATTTGAAACATTGCCCATATAAAAAAAACAAAGATTGGTAGCCCCAGGAGACGGTTGGTCAAGATCTGGTCTATCTGCCGCGACCTGTCCACCCTTTTGTCTGAAACCGTCTTCAAAACCTCTTTCACGATGCCGGCAACGAAACCATACCGACGTTCGGTCATGACGATTTCGGGTTCCTCATCAAAAAACTCGCGGATTTTCTGCCGCTTAAGCTCTGCCTCCCTAAGTATCCCCTCTCCTTCCAAACCAGCGGTTTCACGTATTCGTTCCTTCACAATCTTGTCGTTCTCGAGGAGTTTGATGGCAACCCAACGAATATTATGACGAAGCGTTTCAGCTGTCTTGTCCTTTATGAATTCAGATAGCTCACCAACGGCCTCCTCAATGTCTTTGCCGTAAGAGACTCGGCGGGTGTGAGGAAGCTCTACGTCTGACTCCACAACCGAGATGATTGTTTTGAGGAGCTCCTCGGTTCCTTCATTTCTGTTCCCAACCGTAAATACGACCGGAACGTCTAGCAGCTCTGAAAGCTTGTCTCCATCGATCTTGGCGCCGCGCTGTCTGGCAACATCCTCCATATTGAGCACAAATATGACTTTCGTATCGAGTTCGCGGAGTTGTGTGGCCAAGTATAGATTACGTTCCATATTGGAAGCATCCAGGATGTTAACGACTAACTCAGGCTTTTCATCCAGGATGAAGTTGCGGGCTACGATCTCCTCAATAGAATAAGCAGTGAGACTGTAGGTGCCGGGGAGGTCTACAACAGTAAGGCGGTAGCCGTTGGCAGTGAGATGACCCTCCTTTTTCTCTACTGTGACTCCGGGCCAGTTTCCCACTTTTTGCCGCGTGCCGGTCAGGTTGTTAAAAATTGTGCTTTTACCCGAGTTAGGATTTCCGGCAAGGGCAATGGTGATTGATTTCTTGGGCATGGGCTGTGCTCAATCTCTGGCGTTTTCCACTTGAATGTGGGCGGCCTCACCCACACGCAGAGACACATGATACCCCTTTAGGATAAGTTCTATGGGGTCTTTTAGGGGGGCGTATTTTTCAACGTAGACCTCGGTGCCACGCAAAAAACCCATCTCAAGGAGCCTTCTGCGAAAAGGGCCTTCACCCTGAATGCTGACTATGCTGGCTGTCTGGCCTTCTCTCAGTTCACTCAGGTTCATTACAATTTCCTCATGTGTCCATTCGGTTTCACCATGATTTTCTTGGCAATTCCCCGTCCCAGGGCAAGGCGTGTGGCGTTCACGGCCACAACAAGCTGACCTTTACCGCTGTTCGTTATGACCCGTACCTCATCACCTCTCCTCAACCCTATGGTAGCCAATCGGAGTCGTGCCTCCGACCCTCCCAAGAATTCCTCCACAATGCCAAGTTCGCCTTCTTGGGCAAACCCAAGGGGCATCAAATGGACGCGCTCCTTCAGGCAATCTGAACACAGGCCGTACATCTCCATCTTGTGCTGAAGCACGTGGAAACCATGTGTAGTGGCTATCTCAACTTGCAGATCTTCCATCCGATGGCTTTCAAACTCAAGTATATTCCCACACTTAGTGCAGATGAGATGATCATGGTGAAACCCTATATGTCGGTGCTCATATCTGGTGGGTTGCCCTTCAAACTCCGTCTTAACTGCAAAGCCATAGCGGCAGAGAAGGTTCAGCGTCTTTTTTACGAATTCCGGCTCAAACCCATACCCATTATCTGTCAAATTCTTCATGAATTCTTGCAAGCTAATGTGCTGTTCATTACGAAGAAAAACCCCAAGGATGGCCAGTGTGTCCTCGATTCTGTTTATACCCTCACCTTCGAAAAGGCGTGTAAACTGCTGTTTTTCCTGATGGTGAATTGTCTCCATACATCCCCTTTCCTGTTGCAATTGCATTACAATAAGAATAATACAGGCGGGCGGGCTTGTCAAATTTTTTTTGAGATCCTACTGCGGAGTAAGGATATGCTTCCTCAGTCCTTGGTATGACCTGGCAAGGTTACCGTGGAACAGCTTCCGGAAGCGCATTCCCTTGATTGGACGGCTGGGCCTCGAGATTCTCCCTTGCCGAGGCCCATGGCATGGCTGGCGGTACTCAGGACACGCTCAAAGTCTTCTGACGCGCAGTGAGGACATTTCATCTCCACCTCGTCCTGGGTATTCATCTTGAGGATTTCAAAGACCTCATCGCACTTCAAACAGCGAAACTCATATATAGGCATGACAATTTTCCTTTCACATAGAATACGTGGCCTTTTTGTACCAGAAATATGGCATCTTAGTAAACCTTTTTGTGGTGTAACGGGCATAAGGGCCTTTCTCTTGACCATTTGTATGGGTTTTCCTATTGTTGAACTTGGTATGTTCAAAGGGCGAAAATATGAGTGAAACAAACTGGTACGTTGTAACAGGGGCACCCTCTTCAGGCAAAACCACATTGGTACGGGAACTGGAGAAGCTTGGGTACAGAGTCGCACATGAGGTGGCAAGAGCCCATATTGAGCAACAGATGGATCAGGGAAAAACTCTGGAAGAGGTCAGAGCCGATAAAAGGTCTTTTGAAAACTCTATACTCAATGCCAAAATAGCCATCGAGGCGGACTTGTCCGAGGACGAGGTTATTATCCTTGACCGGGCTATTCCTGATAGTATCGCGTACTTTGAGGTTGCCGGGCTCGATACCAAAGGCGCTATTGAGAAAAGCCCTCGTGATCGATACAAGAAGGTTTTCTTGCTGGATCGACTCCCTTATCAGACTGACCATGTTAGAATCGAGGACATCCAGACTGCCGTTAGCCTGGATCAAGGCCTCGAGCAAAGCTACAGAATGCTTGGTTACGACGTCATACGGGTTGCCGTAATGCCCATAGAGGATAGGACAAAGTTCATACTGAAAGAGATAGATATTCCCCCCAAATCCTGATTGAAGTCCTCAACGCTACTGAATTTTATTCAGTATTCTGACCGCAAAAAAAGAGTGTTGACTTCCCAAAGAATTCTGGCATTCTATGGTGTTAACCTGGAGGGAGGTTATTCCGTGTCCGTGGCGAAAAAACCGGTTGAGCGCAGGAAACACAGGCGGCTCTCGATCTCCAACGGTGCATTTGTTGCGCTCAGACCCCACTATCAAAGAATTGGGCAAGTTGTCGATATCAGTATGGGCGGACTCGCATTTACTTATATGGCCGACCAAGAATCGCCAAACCGATCATTTGAAGCAGACATATTCCTTGCTGGTGGGGTCTTCTGCTGCCAGGGCGTGCCGTTTAGGACCATTTCGGATTGTGAAAGTTACGGAACCGCTTTCAGTTCAATCAAAATGAGACGCAGTGGTCTGCAATTCGGCGAACTGACGCCCCAACAGCAAGTTCAACTCGAACGTTTTATTCAGGAACACACCACCCCGCGTGAAGCTCAACCTTAAGACGCAAGTCTACGTTGTATTATGAAGTTCGCCGACCAAAGCTCGCACATTCTGCCTCAAGTAGCACTTCGTGTGCGGGAAGCAGGCCGGTCAAAGAGCAGGGCAAAGCCGACAAAGGTTAGCTTCACATATATCGGACACGGACAGGTTATAGTAACTGCCATAAATACGTTCCGCTATCCAGGTGGCGGAGAGGCTCTTGTGGCTTCCGGAGGAGTCTATTCTTGACCATTTTGCAAGCTTTCTTGGCGAAGCGAAGCGCAAAAAGTCAAACTGTTTGAGGGCCTTAAGCCCGAGTTTTTGAATTTTGCGGGGCGAGCCGTAGAACGC
>JAQYVR010000174.1 GCA_030145395.1 Desulfobacteria bacterium | reverse complement strand
AGGGTGTAAGCCCCCGGGTTGAAAACACTGTCTGTTTCGAAGGACAAACGTTATGCCGACCTCCCGTGCCAGACCTAACAGCGAATAGAATACGTGTTCAAAGGCTTCAGGTTCATCCAGTTCAAGTCCATGACAAACAAGCCATTGTTAGGGACTGCCAAATATGCATGAGAAGAATCCCGATGCCCGATGTCAGCCGTTTCAGTGATCCGACCACCCTTAGTAAGTACGAGCACGGCAGGCAAGTTGGCAACAGGCCAGCAAATACACCTCAGTTGTCATGGCTAAACAGTTTTCCGCTCCGGTATAGATGCCAGCCCTCCAAAATGGAAAGGGCAAGCAACTGGCTCCTTTTGAGCAGACTTTCTTTGAGCATGTATTCCCTGTCGCTATGGTCCAAATCTCCAATGGGACCAAGTCCGTCGATGACGGGCGTTTTCTGCCCTGCAATGAGATTTGCATCAGATGCCCCGCTCCGAAACTCCTCCTTCACGCCAATTCCCAGGTGACGAGCTTGAGCCTCTACTATTTCAAAGAGCTTCTTGTTCGCGGGGTTCTGTTCCATTGGAGGTCTTTCCGACAATATCGTGACCTCACTTCGAGTGCCAGTCACATGAGCCCGTCGGATGAGATCCTGCACTCCATTTCTTATGAGGCGTTCCTCGTGCGTGTTTGAGAACCTTACATCTATTAAGGCGGTTGCCTCTTCAGGGACTGTGTTAGGGCCAATTCCACCTTCTATTTTCCCCACGTTGACCGATATTCCAGCCCCCAAGCCATTCATGGCTTCAAGTCCCAAATTTTTGTAGGAAAGCTCCACAACTGCACTTGCTTTCTCCTTAGTCGTCGATGCCGAATGTTGAGCCTTTCCTTTGACATCTAGTCTGAGATTACATTTTCCCTTCCGGCCTGTCACCACTTCACCCTCCAGCCCCCCACATTCAAGCACAATAGCAAAGGCACTCTTCCTGGCATAGCTTTCGATAATCTGTCTGGAGCTTGGGGACCCGATTTCCTCATCAGAGTTAAATACAAAGGTTATGGGTATTTTCTCTAACACTCCCAAGCTATCAAGAGCTTTCATTGCATAAATCCCGACAACCAAGCCACCTTTCATGTCCACCACACCTGGGCCAAAAACGTGCTTTTCGTCCTCCTTAAACCACCTAAAATGTGTATTTTCAGGGAAAACTGTGTCCATGTGACCGACCAGCAGAATCCTTCTTTCAGTCTTCTCCACAAAACGGGAAGATGCTATCAGGTGATTTCCATATTCTTTCTCTTCAATCAGTTGTACAGACAAATCATGGGCTCTCAAAACTTCGGTGATCAATTTGCCAACATCGTCAACACCCTTCTTGTTGAAGCTTCCACTCTGAACTATCACCATTTGTTCCAGGAGCTTGAACATGTTCTCCTCGCGTTCCCTTAAGAAGTCCAAAATGCCGTCTGTCATTTCCCCACCTCTTGTTTTCCCCCAGTCAGACTCTTACGCCCGAAGTAAATTATTTAATTTTCTAAGGCAATTGTGGAAGTATTTCTCATCAAATTGCGCAACCGGATCGACTATCCTCTGTCTCCATTTTGCCTTCCATTGGGATTGATGATAGTTGGCTATGCTGTCTTCAATAGCATCCACTAAATCAAGACGACCTCGTTCCGTCAAAGGGGCAATCAAGTCTTTATAACAGGCCTCCACATATTGACCTGGTATGGATACTGTTTTCCGTACGATTTCTTCTGAAACATCATGATGGGGAAATGCACGTGTCTTATCCAGCACCCCCATTGCCAGAAGTGACAGCATGGTTCGAATACACTTTTCACATTTGCCACAGTTCAGCCGGCCAGACTGGTAACGCTTGTATTTGTTACACACCCTAAGATTCTTGAGGACCACATCCCAATCAGCTACTAACTTGACTTTATCGAACCTTGACAGGGCAACGCCTTCATGCCGAACCATCAAGTCACTACTGCTGTAGTTGTGATCTATCAAAGGATGTGAGCCAAATGCACGTAAGTGACCATTTGTCGTGAAGTTGGGAATGTCAAAGGTAGCTGCAATGGAGACGATGGTGAGTCGCCGCGCAAATACATGTGCAACTGCTGCAAGGGCGGCTGCCTGAAACTTGTATTTCCAAAAACTAAAATTGCGGGAAGCATCTTCTTGTCTGTAGTCCAAATAAACATTAGTATAAATGGGGACTAACGTTATGCCGACCTCCCGTGCCAGAACTGACAGCGAGTGCAATACGTGTTCAAAAGCTTCAGGTTCATCCAGTTCAAGTCCATAGACAAGCAAGCCATCCTTAATTGACCAGGGGTGTTCCGATGGAAAGTTTAGTCGGTTAACTCGCAACGTAGCAAGAGAGTCTATTCCGCCAGAAAAGAAAAAACCCGCCCTTTCCGGTGTGCGCGGTGTTGGCATACTGGCGCGTATTCTTGCCTCGATTCGGACAGGCTTAAAGTCCAGCCCGAACCAATGATGAAACCAACCCATTGCGATTATGAGTCCATCTCGCAACTCGGGGCAGATCTCTGCATCCAGAAGGATTCGTTCTTCGCCATAGTGCATGGCCGGGATGGCACAAGCAAGTATAAAGGCATGGGGATTACAGGATAAATCATTGGCAAATCCTTCATCCGTCTCAAAGTATAATTCTTGCACCGGACGATCACAGTCCTCCCAACGCACTGTCGCTGCAACTTTTGCCCTATTCCTCTCCTTTTCACATCGAAGATTCTCAATTTTCATCTATCCACTCCTCAGATTTTAGGCGTTTGGAAGCACAAGTTCCAAGAACCCAATAACGGTCTAATCCAAACAAATGCCAGTGAGAACATGTGTCATGCTTTTGTCTGCTCAACTTGGCAAGGTGGGCGTGTTTTGTTGGTGTGAATCGAATTGTGTCCTCCACTTCAACAGCGGTCTCACTACGCCTGGCATATTCCTAGCATAGTCACCGCGGGCCGAGTCGCCATCAAGGCTGTCAGTTACGTTGAATGCAACTACGCTGCGTTCAGAAAATTGCTTCGTATCCGGATTCAGCGTTAAGAGGTGACAGTTAACAAACAGCATCCCTTCAGCCAGAAGATTGCCGGGAATCTGGACAATGCTCACGTAGCGCCCTGTTGGGCGAGGGTGCTGCCTCCATGTGGGATCCTGGTCAACGGTTACAAAAACGGAGGCGCCTTGTTCGTTGCGCAAGCCGAAATGAGGCAAAAGTAGTTTGCCCGATTCAAGCACTTCATATTCCATCTCGATGCTAATTGGCTGGCGGATATCAATGGTGTCTGATATCTTACCATCTTCGGTCAGTACCCGCACAGCACGCAAACGGGCAATTGAGCCCGTTGGTGCCTTTTCCGGGTCAGGCCATTCCCGAAGGGCGGTCGTACCAGCATCAGAGGTCAGGTATGCGCTGACAACCCGGTGTGTAGAGCCATCCTCCATAATCCTGCCACTATCCATTAGTATCGTTCGCTCGCAAAGGCGGGTAACCGCCGGCATGTTGTGTGACACAAAGAGGACTGTCCGCCCTTGTTGTCCCGCATCCTCCATTTTATTTAAGCACTTTCTCTGAAAATCAGCATCACCAACTGCCAACACCTCATCGA
>JAQYVR010000173.1 GCA_030145395.1 Desulfobacteria bacterium | reverse complement strand
TCGTACGGAACCAAAAATCCGATTCACAGATGGGCCCGACCATGACGTTAAGATGACTTACGAGGCAGACATCTTCACAGTCTTTTTGAGTTTCAGGTTTTGACAGCAAAGATGCCATGACCTAAGACCAAGGCCCTGCTTCTTAAAGAGAGGTGGGGTTTTGTGTTGTGGTCTGTCTGATCAGTCTTTTTATATGGAGGAACAAAATGAACTTGGATGAGACAATTAAAAACAGGGAATCGTCAAGTTGAATATAACAAGTAATAACTCCGAGGATTGAGCCCTTTCTCGTTTCGCTGCCAGTCTAATTTTACTTCTGCTGCTTCTCGATCTTAGCCCACGAATCACGTAATGTTACAGTTCGATTAAACACAAGTCTTTCGTCGGAGACATCAACAGAATCGACACAGAAATACCCAAGCCTTTCGAACTGGTACCTGCTTCCTGGTGCCGCACCAGCCAGACTGGGTTCAATGCGACACGATGTCAAAGTCTCCAATGAGTTCGGGTTCAAAGAAGTTTTGAAATCAGCCCTACCCTTTTCTCCTCCCGGGTTTGCTTTTTCAAATAGACGGTCGTAGAGACGCACTTCAGCCTCAAGCGAATGAGAGGCCGAAACCCAGTGCAGTGTCCCCCTCACCTTGCGCCCGTCTTCAGACCACCCGCCTCGTGTCTCAGGATCATAGGTACAGTGCAGCTCGATAACTTCGCCGGTCTGCTCGTCCTTCACTACACTCACACACGTAACGTAATACGCGTACCTCAGCCGCACCTCACGACCAGGCCCCAGACGGAAGAACTTTTTCGGCGGGTCCTCACGAAAATCATCTCGTTCGACATACAGCACTCTTGAAAAAGGAACCTTTCGTGTCCCCATACCGGGATCTTCCGGGCTGTTTATGGCTTCCAGCTCTTCGACCTGGTCTTCCGGGTAGTTGTCAATGACTACACGAAGTGGACGCAACACACCCATGACACGCGGAGTCCGTTTATTCAAGTCCTCGCGCACGCAGTGCTCGAGTAACGCCATATCGACGACACTGTCCCTTTTGGCCACTCCGATACGGTCACAGAAGTTTCGGATCGACTCCGGCGTGTAGCCACGCCTCCGTATGCCCGATATTGTAGGCATTCGCGGATCTTCCCATCCGTTAACTAATCCTTCTTCCACCAATCCCAGAAGCTTTCGCTTGCTCAGAACTGTGTAGCTGAGATTGAGGCGGGCGAACTCGATCTGCTGTGGATGACAATCCAAATTCAGTTCGTCTAGTACCCAGTCGTACAAAGGACGATTATCTTCAAATTCCAGAGTACAAATGGAATGCGTTATCCGTTCGATGGAGTCTGAAAGGCAATGACTAAAATCGTACATTGGATAAATGCACCATTTGTCGTCCGTCCTGTGATGGGCAACCTTTCGAATGCGGTAGATAGTTGGATCTCGCATATTCAAGTTTGGAGATGCCATATCGATCTTTGCTCGAAGTACGTGGGAACCATCCTCGAATTCTCCCGAACGCATGCCCTGGAACAAGTCAAGGTTCTCTTCGACCGAACGTGTCCGATACGGACTGTCCTTGCCAGGCTTCGTCAAGGTGCCGCGATACTCTCTGGTTTCCTCCGCACTCAAGCTGCAAACATACGCCTTGCCATCCTTGATCAACCGGACTGCGTATTCACATAGTTGCTCAAAGTAATCAGATGTGTAGAACAACCGATCACCCCAATCGAATCCGAGCCATCGAAGGTCTGACAGGATCGCTTCTACGTATTCAACCTCCTCTTTGGTTGGATTGGTATCATCGAACCGCAGATTGCAAAGGCCTTTGAATTCAGCTGCGAGGCCGAAATTCAGGCAGATCGATTTGGCGTGTCCGATGTGCAGATAGCCATTCGGCTCCGGTGGAAAGCGAGTATGAACTCGACCTTCGTTCTTGTTTACCCTCACGTCTTCCGCAACAATATTCCGGATGAAGTTAGGTGACGGGGTAGAATCGGTCGTGGTCATGTTTGCAGATCCATTCTTGTTTTGTAAGTACTTAGGTTCAAAGTTCCAAGGTTCACGGTTCAGGGTTCAAGGTTAGAGAGCGATGAAGATTGAATGGTTTGAAGATATTGAGGCATGGCAACTGGCACGTGAATTGACTCGAAAAGCGCAAAGTAGCCAACCGTGAACCGTGAACCTTACAACCTGAGTAGTTACCTTGTTTTTATTCTTTTGCCTATTCGGAATGCTATGAGGTGACTACTCAAACAATGTCACAGCCTTGCGCAAGCGCTCTACTACACGACGCTGCCCTGTGGCTATAAGAACATCAAATAATCCAGGGCCCTTCGCCACGCCAGTGACCGCAGTCCGAATACCATTAATCAATATCCCGGCCTTAATTCCCAACTCTTCAGCCAACTCACGGATCACATGCTCGGCCTCCTCGATACTGAACGTTTCTATGGCATTGAGGCGATCCGCCAGGATGGGAAACCAGGCTTTCAGTTCTTCGTGCTTTAGGATGTTTTTCTTCAAGGCCTTGGGGTCAATCGGGTAGTCGTCGGAAAAATAGGCACGACCATGGGTCACAAAATCGCTGGTCACGTGATATCTGCTTCGAATCAAGTCGACTGTATGCAGAAACCAATCGTGTTTCGCCCCCTCAAACTCCGGATCCCATATCCCCGCCTTCTCCAGCTCGCCCCTGATGTAAGGCTCAATCTCCTCCACCGGAAGATTTCTCAGGTAATGGGTGTTGACACTAATGGCCTTGGGGTCGGTGAAGAATTTTGGATCATTCTTCCTGACATCAAAGATGGCATTGCCACGACTAATACCTTCAAGGGAAAATGCTTGGATCAGTTCTTCCGTAGAAAAGATCTCTCTTGAATCAGGCGTAGACCATCCTAGAAGGGCCAGATAGTTTACAAATGCCCATGGCAGGAAACCGTGCTCCCTGTAAAAGTGGACTGCAACCAATTCGCCGTGTGTCCGTTTCGAGATCTTGGCCTTTTTGGGATCCAAGGTGAGCGACATGTGGGCAAATTTCGGAATCGGTGCTCCAAGGGCCTTGTATATCAAGATTTGCTTGGGAGTGTTTGCCAGCCCATCCTGTCCTCGAATAACGTGGGTAATCCGATCACGCATGTCATCCACTGCATTCGACAGGACATACAAGGGCCGACCGTTCGAGCGGACGACAACAAAATCCTCTATGTCTTCATACTTCTTCTCGATAAACCCATAGACAATGTCTTCGAAAAGAATCGAACCTTCACCGCGAGGCACCTTCAAACGAATAGTGTGAGGCGTTCCAGCCGCCTCTTTCTCTCTAATCTCATCGGGTGTTAAATTGCGGCACGTGCCATCATACTGTAACGCAGACTTTGTCCTGCGGGCCTCTTCGCGCTTTAGCTCAAGCTCATCCTTTGTACAGAAACACTTGTATGCATGTCCCAACTCCACCAGTTTCTGCGCTGCCGCCACATGCTCATCGATGAACTGAGACTGAAAATAAGGCCCCTCGTCCCAGGTAATCCCCAGCCATTTTAGGCTTTCAATGATCCCTTGGATCGACTCTTCAGAAGACCTTTCCGCATCAGTATCCTCGATCCTCAAGATCAACTTGCCGCCCGTCTTTTGAGCAAAGAGCCAGTTGAATATGGCTGTCCTGGCACCGCCTATATGAAGGTATCCGCTCGGGCTTGGCGGAAATCGTGTTCTAACTTCTTCCATAATGTGGAGTCCTTCAGCTGAGATGGCAATTCAGTCTAAATCCCGCCATGGGGACTCAGATCCATTTCTGAGATGGTTCCTAATAGACAATGAAACCTGCATACCCCACGACCTGATCGTAATCGCCGGTCACATCCCCTGATGTGGCATATTGGACCAACTCAGCCCTCTCTGCACCCATTGCCCTGCAAGCCTCAAGCACGATCGTCGTGGGAATCATCCCGCACATAGATATCCCATGCCTGGATACGGTTTCATATAGCCCCTTGGGGTCCAAATCAAGAATACGGTCGATAGCCAGCTTATCTTTGGATTTAGCCTCATCCTGAGACTCGTAATGGGTCATATCCGTGCTGGCCACCATAAGGACTTCTTTGCCGAAGCCCTGAATCCCCTGTACCAAAGCCTGACCAATCTCTTGACATGCGTCGTAAGTTAAGTGGGACACCCCAATAGGCACAATGCTCACTTCGGGCCGCAAAAACTGAAGAAATGGCACCTGGACCTCGATGGAATGCTCCATGGTATGCGCTTCAGAATCGTCCTCTATCTTTACAACAGAGGTCGAAACCCCGAGGATGGATTCGGCCAAGGCCTCGTTGATTGGAACGGACCCCATTGGCATCTCCCACATTCCAGAGGTATTTAGAGCAACATTGGCCCCCATACCCCGATGGTTAGGCCCTAAGATCACGACAGTGTCCTGGATACTGATTTGAGAAAAAACAGCGCCCGCCACTCCTCCGGAATACATGTAGCCCGCATGGGGTGAGATGGCCGCTATCACTTTTCTTGGCTCTGGCGTCGGCCTTACAAAAGAAGAGAGCTGTTCTCTCAACCGATCCTTATCGCCAGGATAGAACATGTTGGCCACGGCGGGTATGCGCGACACGGAACACCTCCATTGTTTCCCATTGGGAAGTCATCATATGATCCTCGACCTCCGATTTATCCTGTTACTCCAGTACATTCTACGCTTCAGCCTGAATTTTGACGGGAGCATAACACAAACGGATCATTCGGACAAGGTGGGAACCTCCGCCCAAATCCACCGCCAAAAAAACGAAGCACCAACAATAATCGATACCATGCAACGGGTTATCTCAGAACAGGACCGTCGAAATCTGTCACCTTGCCGAGTAAGTTGCGAGGCTATTCTTTCCTTCGTTCTTTTGGCCCTTCGGGTCTGCCGATTTCACCGGATCTTCTTTGTTGGTGGGCGCTTGAAGTACCTTAGTACGTCGGCGCACCCACCGCCGCGACCGGCCGGCTTCCCTTACGCCTGACCTTGGTCGGGCGTAAGGGAAGCTATCTGAAATCAGAGAGATTCCTTACCGGGAAGCTCTCGGACCTTTAGGGCTGAGAGCTTCAATCTCCGACAAACTTGACAGACGGTGGATCCGGGGTCCG
>JAQYVR010000164.1 GCA_030145395.1 Desulfobacteria bacterium | reverse complement strand
TCCAATATTGAGTACCATACCTTATAACATCCTTGACGTAAATCTCTGTTTCTCGCGACAGCTGCCTGTTACCCGGCACACGCTTTTCCACCGCCTTATACACCATAAATCCATCTTTGAGGACCCGCATTTGAGAAGGTGTCCCTGTTTTGTGGAGCCTCCCCGCCCTGAAAGACGGGCGTTCTTCCTTGCGGCGACACTTCGTGCGCGGGGAGCGAGCCGGTCAAATGTCCAAATGTGGTGGACGTCCTCTATTTTTGCACTTTCTTGAAAGAGTTCTTCGATAATTCCCAGTCCCAAGACTCAAGCCCTGTTTGTTTCTCCTGCGATAATACTGAAAATTGATCCGTATGTCATCCGCAAGAATAGCTGTTGACTTCATAATCATATGAATATATCGAAAACTATACCTCTCCAGTTCCACTCAACACTTCACGTTCCGACCTTTTAAATGGTGATTTGGAGCAAGGTGTCACATGTCTGACCAAAACAGAAGATATGAAGAAAGATACGATTTGGGACTTCCCATTACGATCAGCTGGGAAGATGGGTCCGGACGCACGAGGGAGGCACCTGCTACTGCCAAGAATATAAGTCCGTTAGGCGCATTCTTGGTCTGCAACAGCCCTATTGAACAAGGCTGTGCCATTGATCTTCATTTTAATGATCCTATTGACTTAGGAGGCTGCATACCAAGTCGCATCTCCGCCAGTGGAAGGGTTGTAAGGGATATTGTGGAGACCGAGCATGCCGCCAGTCATGGACACGGGATCGTGTTTGACCGTTTTAGTTTTACAAGGCTTTGATGACGGTGACATCGTTCGTCGCCGACTAACCATACGTAAAGGAAGTATCAGGCCGGGAACCTGGGGACGTTATGACCCTCACAACACAAAAGTCTTGTTGAGTAACCAGCCCTTTTCCCTCGACAAAAAAACCCACGGCAAGACCGTGGGTTTTTTGTTAGGGGTTACTGATTCTTAGAAATGAAACTCCCCGTCCTTCCGGGCGGGGAGTCTTGAGAATCAGGTTACCGGACTACTGCACGAGAGAACGAAACTTCGAGATAGTCTCTCCATAATCAGAGCTGCCAAAGATAGCTGAACCGGCCACGAATACATCCGCACCGGCCTTTGATGCCGACCGAATGGTCTTTTCGTTGATCCCCCCGTCCACCTGGATGAGGACGTTGGGATTCCTTGCACTGATCATGGACTTGAGCTCTTCTATCTTCTGAAGTGCCTGCGGGATGAATTTCTGACCGCCAAAACCCGGGTTTACACTCATGATCAGAACCATGTCCACTTCCTCGAGAATCCATTCTATGGTTGAAACGGGCGTTGAGGGATTGAGGGCCACAGCAGCCTTCACGCCTAGTTCTTTGATAGCCTGAATGGTTCTGTGCAGATGCACACAGGCCTCTACCTGAACTGTTAGCGAGTCGCTTCCTGCCTTGACAAAATCTTCCAGATACTGATCGGCATTCTCTATCATGAGGTGTACGTCAAGAGGCAACCCCGTAACCCGCTTCACTGCCTCAACCACAGCAGGCCCGATCGTAATATTCGGCACAAAATGGCCATCCATAACATCGACATGGATCCAGTCCGCCCCGACACGCTCTACAGCTTCTATCTCCTCGCCCAATCTCGAAAAATCAGCAGACAATATGGATGGCGCAATGAGCTTCATCGTGGTCCCCCCAACAAAAGAAGTAAGCTAAGGTGCTTAAAGTGAACTAAAGCCCGCCCTGGTGCTACCTGGTCGGATCTGCCTGCCTTGCTCTTAGCATACTGCAATTCCCGGTCAGGCTACTATGATTACGAGCCAGGTCTGGGCCAGGGTTAATGTGCACGCCCCCGGCCTCCCAACGGCTGATTTGCCGGGTAGCTACAATGCCCCACACATGGCAATGGCGGGTAGGTTCGGCGTGATTAATCTAAAAACAAGTTGCGCTGAAAGCGCATTCCTCAACTTTAGGCACTTCAAACTCTAGGCACTTGGACTTTCTAACATCAATCTTCAGTTAGTTCAAGTTCATGGGCAACTCTGCATGAGACCCGCGAGAAAAGGAACGACCCAATACAAGTTCGCCATCCTCATATAAGAAGACCGTGGTTTCGGCGTCAGGAGGGGCCAAGAACCAGAGACGTTCTCCGGGACTCGCAAAAATATTTGAGAGATCATAGAACAAGCCAAAGGCATTTACGCGAAACCGAACATGCCTTTTCAAGAATCCCCCGTGCACGCGATGATGAAACAGACTCAGCCCTTGATCAAGAATTGGACCCGTTTCTGTCCGGTTCACGGCCAGATGCACCATGGTTCCGGAACCCACCTTATGGCCCGATGGCGGGTTCTGCTCAACCACCACATCCTTGGGGAGCTCGTTCCTTTGAACAGATCGTATATGTCCCAGGCCAAGGTTTGAACGGTCCAGGATGAGGATGGCATCTTCCAGAGCCAGGCCATGCAGATAAGGCATCTCATATGTCGCAGGCCGTCTCCCAAGGCTAACCAGCAGATCCATGGAATCACCTCTCGTGACAACTGTGCCGGGGGCGGGCGCATGGGCAATGAGTTCATCCGCGGCAGCCTGATCGCTAAAGGTGCGGGACACCACTCCTTGAGACAGGCCGTTTTCCTCCATTATGATATAAGCCTGCCGGACATCCATACCCACAAGGTTCGGCACAAGCAGGTTCTTAGGCCCCTTGGAAACGATGATGCGGACATCACGATCTTGCTTGATTTCACTGCCAGGTTCCGGCTCCTGGTGTGCGACATGGTTTTTTGGCAAGTCAGACCTGTATTCGAAGCCGTCCACCTTGATATTGAGTCCCAGATCAGTCAGAATGTCCAGGGCGTACACTACTTCTTTTCCCACCAGCTGAGGGACCACCACTGTATCTTCACTCTTTATAATAAACCTTAAAGTGAGAAATCCGCTGATCCCTGCCACTCCAAGAAAGGCGCTTAACAGGGCCGCCACCTTAAAGAGACGCCTCATGTCATCGTCCTTTTCAGACGAACTGCAAAGAATCCATCCATATCGTGCTCATGAGGTAAGCTTCTGAAACAGCCCGAGCTGTCCATCAAACGTTCATCCACATCAAAAAGACCAACAGGTTCTCGATCTATAACAAATTGAGCTTGATTCTTCAAAAAGTCTTTCACTACACCGGCCCCTT
>JAQYVR010000093.1 GCA_030145395.1 Desulfobacteria bacterium | reverse complement strand
AAGCAAGGCGTCAATTCTGTCCAAGATTCCTCCATGTCCGGGAAGGATCTTGCCGGAGTCCTTCTGATGAACCGAGCGTTTCAACATCGATTCAAACAGATCTCCAGATTGCCCTAAGACCCCAATGACGATTATCAAAGCAATCCAGTAACCCCAACCAAATTCCGTAAAGCAGCATATCTTAAACAAGGCACCAATAGCGATGTTTGCCGCTAATCCGCCGCATGCGCCTTCTACCGTCTTGCCGGGACTTATGCCGGGCGCAAGCTTATGTCGACCAAACGCTTTTCCGGTGTAATAGGCAGCCGTATCTCCGGCGAATACAACTGCGAGGAGGAAAAATGTCCACGTCACCCCCTGATGCCAACCCCGGATCAGTATCAGGTGGCCCAGCAAGAAAGGGACATACAAGAGGCCCATGATTTGCTTGTAAAGCATTTCCGGCGTGGGTGTCTGTCGGTCAAATCGTGCCAGGCATATCAAAGCAGAGCCGAATAAGGACAGAACCAGCATGGCAGAGATGGCCTGAAGACCATCCGCGTAGAAAGCTACGACCAGGGCAGAGCCAAGGACCAAACCAGCCGCTTTGGTGACGATCGTCTCCCGGGACAGAACTAAGGCGTAATACTCCAACAGGCCCACAGCTGCCGCCAAACCCACAAAAAGAGCAAAATGGGTCCGATCCCCTTTCCATATTAACAGGGCCAAAAGGGGGACGGCCACTATTGCCGTAAGCCATCGCCTTAAATGCGAAAATCCCATCGAGAGTTGCTCCGCCGCGCTCCGCAATTGGAGTATTGAAGCAATGTAATACTGGACTGATGGATTTACAGGAACAAAGGATATCTTCTTGTGCTTTTACTACTCCATTACTCCGTCAGTCCCCTGCGAGGTGTTTTCTTGATCTGGTCCCCGGTAACCCCGAACCGGCGCTCACGCTTCTCGTAATCATGCAAGATCTGGATCAGTTCGTCCCTTCTGAAATCGGGCCAGAGGGTGTCCGTGACGCAAATTTCTGTGTAAGCAATCTGCCAGAGCAAGAAGTTGCTGATTCGCATTTCACCACTCGTTCGAATAAGAAGGTCCGGCTCTGGCATCCCTTCAGTATATAGATACTTTGAAAAAACCCCTTCTGTTATCTCTTCGGATTGAAGACGGCCCGCCTGAACCTCGGCTGCGATCCTCCGCGCAGCAGTCACAATCTCATCCCGCCCTCCGTAGCTCAATGCTAGGTTTAGAATCATCCCGGGGTTCTTTCGGGTTTGATCCATGACCTCTCGGAGCACTGTCAATACATCATCAGGGAACCTTTCAATCTGCCCAATAGCGTTCAGGCGGATCCCGTTTTCCATCATTTCACCCAATTCTGATCTGAGAAAACTCTTCAACAGACCCATGAGGGCCAAGATTTCTGGTCGAGGTCGTTGCCAATTTTCGGTTGAGAATGCGTAAAGTGTCAGAACTTCTATGCCCATCTCCCGGCAGGCTCGAACGATGTTTCGGACCGACTCGGCACCTTCTCTGTGACCTCTGATACGGTTCAGGGAACGCTTTTTGGCCCAGCGGCCGTTGCCATCCATGATGATGGCTATATGTCGGGGGAGTGAGTCGGGTCGCAGGGGAGGAATGTCAGAATTCAAGGATCTCTTTCTCTTTTTCCTGGCAGATCTCGTCAACTGATTTGATGTAATCGTCTGTGATCTTCTGCACCTTGTCTTGACCCCTGAAGAAATCATCTTCAGAGATGTCGCCATCCTTCTTCAGACCCTTCAGAAGCTCGTTGGCGTCCCGGCGGATATTGCGGATTGATACCTTGTGCTCCTCAGCTATCTTGCCAACGACCTTGACAAGCTCTTTGCGACGCTCTTCGGTAAGGGCCGGGATAGAAATACGTATGACCTTCCCATCGTTCATCGGAGTGAGCCCCAGCTCTGACTTGAGAATCTCCTTTTCAATCTCCCCAATGATTGACTGATCCCAGGGATTAATCACGATAAGCCTGCTTTCTGGGATTGACAAGGAAGCAACCTGGTTCAATGGTGTAGATGTTCCATAATAGCTGATCCTCATTCCCTCAAACAGTGCAAGGGAAGCTCGACCCGTGCGAACCATCTTGAAGTCATTGTTCAAGGCATCAATCGAATCAGCCATCCTATCTTGCGCATCATCATAAACCGAGTCAATCATTTTGCTATGCCTCCCTAATTCGAGTTCCAACGTTTTCCCCGCAGACAACTCGTCTCAGGTTCCCCTTTTCCTTGAGGTTGAAGACAATCACAGGAAGCTTGTTGTCCATTGCCAGAGAAACGGCAGTTGAATCCATTACCTTCAGCTGCTGTTTGAGGACCTCAAGATAGGTGACGTCATCCACCTTGTTTGCATCGGGATCCACCATAGGATCAGCATCATAAATCCCGTCCACCTTGGTAGCCTTCAAAAGGACTTCTGCACCGGTCTCCTGAGCCCTCAGAGCCGCAGCAGTGTCTGTAGTGAAATACGGGTTGCCGGTCCCCGCGGCAAAGATCACGGCCCGTCCCTTTTCAAGATGCCTGACAGCTCGTCGGAGGATGTACGGTTCAGCCACAGCACACATCTCGATTGCTGTCTGGACCCGGGTTTGAACGCCTCTCTTTTCAAGAGCGTCCTGGAGGGCGATACTATTGATAACAGTTGCTAACATACCGATATGATCCGCTGAGCTGCGGTCCATACCGTAGGAACTGGCTGCCACGCCACGAAAGATATTTCCACCACCAACAACCATGGCGATCTGAACCCCAAGATCGTAAACCGATCGAATCTCGCCCGCAATATAGTTGATCATGTCAGGGCTTATACCAAAACTCTGATCACCTATCAAAGCCTCGCCGCTGAGCTTAACCAAGATTCTCTTGTACTTTGGAGAAGGCATATTATGTTGAATCCTACTCCTCTCCCAATTGATATCGGATAAACCGTCTCACACTGATGCTTTCACCCGACTTTGCAACCATATCATGAATCAGGTCCTGTATCGTGATGTCTGGATCCCTCACGTACTGTTGGCCCAAAAGAGACGATTCCTTAAAAAACTTTTCCATCTTACCCTGCACAATCTTATCCAGTATCTTTTCCGGTTTTCCTGTCTCTATGGCTTGCGCCTTGTAAACATCCTCTTCCCGCTGTACAACCTTCTCGGGGATATCCTCTCTACGAATGCCAAGAGGTCTGGCCGCAGCAATGTGCATAGCCAAATTCTTGACAAACGTACTGAACTCATCATTCTTGGCCACAAAATCGGTCTCGCAGTTCACTTCTACCAGGACACCAATCTTACCACCCGTGTGGATATATGAATGTATCAAGCCCTCGGAGGTCTCCCGCCCGGCGCGCTTCATTGCCGTAGCGAGTCCCTTCTTGCGCAGAAAATCGACCGCCTTCTCCATGTCGCCGCTTGCTTCCTGCAAGGCCTCTTTGCAGTCCATAACACCCGCATGCGTCCTTGAGCGTAATTCCTTGATCATCTGGGCATTAATGTCCACCATTTAAGACTCCTCCCGTGACTCTTTATCTGAATCTTCCTCAGGTTGGTCAGGTGCAGTGGTTTGTCTGGTAATAACTTCCACTATGGGACCATCTGAGCCATCAGAGACGACAGCACTTTCGCTCGGTCCAGCCACGTGCCCCACTTCCGCGATCTCCGTTTCCTCAACTGCTTTGTCTGCCTCTGACTGGAGACGTTCCTCCCGGCGCTGACGACCTTCAATGCATGCATCAGCAATTCGCGAACTGAGGAGCCTGATGGCCCTTATTGCATCGTCGTTGCCAGGTATAATATAGTCTATATCATCCGGATCACAATTGCTGTCCACAATGGCCACAATAGGTATACCAAGTCGTCTTGCTTCACGGACTGCAATGTTTTCATTCTTGGCATCAACGACAAACAGGGCCCCGGGCAGTCCATTCATGTCGCGGATCCCCCCAAGGTTATTGTCAAGCTTTATCCTTTCCTTGTCCAGTTTCAGTCTCTCCTTTTTGGGAAAACGATTGACACTACCATCAGCGAAAATGTCTGTAAGATGCTTTAGTCTATTGATTCCTTTTTTCATAGTCTCAAAATTTGTTAGCATCCCTCCCAACCAGCGATTGTGAACATAAAACATTTCGCACCGGTTGGCTTCTTCATAGATGGAGTCCCGCCCCTGTTTCTTGGTTCCCACAAAGAGAACCGATTTTCCGTTTTCAACTGTGTCTACGATAAACTCGTAGGCCGTTTTGAACAATCTGACCGTCTGCTGCAAATCAATGATATAGATCCCGTTGCGGGCACCAAAGATGTAAGATTTCATCTTCGGGTTCCAACGTCTAGTCTGGTGGCCAAAATGGACACCCGCCTCCAACAACTCCTTCATGGTAACGTAAGACATGTCTTCCTCCCCTTTTTGTGGTTTTCCCTCCGTTCCTGTCTTCCCCCCTCTCCTCTTCTCGTCATCTCGACGCTCGAAGCACCGGAAAGAGAGTCCAAGAACGTGTGAATTTCTAAAAAACTCATTTTTTTAACATGCGAACTCTTCGTTTGCAACATAATTTTGCAGTGCTCAGTTGTTGTTATTAGTTGTTTTTGCCTTCACAACGCGATCATGGCCACTATAATCCTTGATGACGGTCCAATCACCGTACGTCTTGGCTGCAGAAATCAGCCCATCAACCGCGACCCATTGATCGTGACCAATCTCGAAAAGGAGCCACCCTCCAGGAACCAAGTGGTCTGAGGCATGTTTGATGATGAGTCTAATTTCATCCAGACCGTCAGCGCCCCCCTCAAGAGCCTCCCGGGGCTCATATTGGGTAATCTCTGGTGGAAGGTCCTCAAACTCATGGCTCGCAATATAAGGGGGATTGGAGACGATCACGTCAAAATAGCGCTTGCGGTCACGGACCGGGTCGAACCAGTTACCCTGCAAAAATGTGATGGCTTCGTCGAGTTCATGGGTTTGAGCGTTGTACTGGGCTACGGCCAACGCCTTTTCCGAGCGATCAACTGCATAAAAGCTTTGGTCTGGCCGCTCAGAGGCCATGGCAAGGACAATGGCCCCTGAACCGGTTCCAAGGTCCAGCATTTTCATAGGTGCCTGCCCTGGTTTTGCCCGTATAATCTTTAGGGCAGCCTCCACAAGGGTCTCAGTCTCAGGCCTCGGTATCAGGACATCAGGTGTAACCTTCAAATCCATAGACCAGAACTCTTTCTTACCAACAATGTAGGCCACCGGCTCTCTCTGTATACGTCTCCGGATCAAACCTTTAAAGAGCCCAAGCTCTTCAACTTCGAGGGAACGGTCATACTGGACGTAGAGATCTACACGCCCAACGCCTAGGGCATGAGCCAAGAGGATTTCAGCACCAGCGCGCGGCTGTTCAAGGTGGTGGGATTTGAAGTAGGCTGTCGTCCACTCAAGGATTCTTAGAATGGTCCAGGTCTCAGGCAGCATCCCTTGACTCTGCCTCAACATGCTGAATTGCAAGGGCCTGATGGTGAGTCATAAGAGCATCGACGATCTCTCCGATATTGCCCTGGAGAATACCTTCCAGTTTATACAGCGTTAGTCCAATACGGTGGTCTGTGACACGGCCCTGGGGAAAGTTGTATGTCCTGATCCGCTCGCTACGGTCACCACTTCCAACCTGATTCTTCCGATCTGCAGAGATTTTTTCGTTCTGCTCAGAAACCATCTTGTCGTATAAACGAGCCCGCAGCACCTTCATCGCCTTGGCCCTGTTTTTGTGCTGCGATTTTTCATCCTGGCATGTCACCACTAATCCTGTAGGAAGATGGGTAATGCGTATTGCCGAGTCTGTTGTATTTACGCTTTGCCCCCCCGGCCCGGTAGAGCGAAACACATCCACCTTGATGTCTTCAGAATCGATTTTGACATCCACCTCTTCTGCCTCGGGTAAAACAGCCACAGTCACTGCCGAGGTGTGAATCCTGCCTTGTGATTCCGTGACCGGAACCCGCTGGACTCTGTGGGCACCGCTTTCATATTTCAGCCTACTATACGCCCCCTTGCCCTGCACTGAGGCAATGATCTCCTTGAATCCACCAACGCCCGTAACATGCTTACTCAGGACTTCTACCTTCCAACCAAGACTGTCGGCATACCTGTTGTACATCTGAAAAAGCTCTGCAGCAAAGAGCCCGGCCTCTTCGCCACCTGTGCCGGCTCTTATTTCTATGACAATATTCTTCTCATCATTGGGATCTGTCGGGACAAGGAGCCACTTCAGCTCTTGCTCTAGCTTTTCCGAGCGCTCATATAGATCAGGAAGGTCTTCTCTTGCTAATTCTTTAATATCTTCGTCACCGTCTTTCAGAAGCTCCTTGGTTTCTTCAATATCTTTGGTCACTTGTTTGTACTCACGATAAGCAGAAACGATTCTGCCCAGCTCGGCGTGTTCCTTTGCGCGATTCCTATAGGCCTCTTGATCCTTCACCAGGTCCGGATCGCTCAAAAGCTTCTCGACCTTCACAAACCGTTCTTCCACGCCTTCCAGCTTACCAAACATATATGCTCCTTGCCCGCATGGGTGCGTTTCCTTACCCCAGTTCGCCAGCAACTCGACCCTGTCCATGCAGGGCACTATTCAGGGCTGCCAGGGCTACCTCAAGTTGTTCATCGCTGGGCTCGCGCGTGGTCAGTTTCTGCATCCACATGCCTGGCAAAATCGCTAAACGAACCAGGCGCCATTCCATGTTCTTACTGCCAAATCTGATCATCTCATACGCCAAACCAGCTATAGGGAACATCAACAATACCTTCATAACAATGGCAATAATATGGTTAAGGATAGCAGGGATAACATCCAGGGTCGGCATAAACGGAAATACAATCGCAAAGAAAAAAATGCTTATCAAAAGTACAATTAATACGAAGGCAGTGCCGCATCTGGGATGAAGTGTTGAAAACCTCTTCGCATTCTCAATGGTCAGGGCCTCCCCTGCTTCATAGGCGTAAACAGACTTGTGCTCTGCACCATGATATTCAAAGATTCGTCTAATCTCTTTGAAAAGGGAGACGAACCAGACATAGCCAAGGAAAATAATGATCTTTACAACGCCATCGATAACATGAAAAAGGAAGTTCTCAACCCCCAGTCCTACACCAAATAAGCGGCCAACAAGGCCGCTGATCACGTGAGGCAAAACAACAAACAGGAGAATCCCCGCTCCAACCGCTAACAGCATAGTAAAAAAAAGGGCCCCCCGGCCCAGTGACTCCTCCTCTTCTTCCAGAGCCTGATTGGCTGAAAAGGTCAGAGCTTGCATCCCGTTGATCAAGGCTTCAACGATGGCGAGGCTTCCTCTGACAAAAGGCCATTTAAGAAACGACCATCGCTCAGACAATGAACGCCATCTATCTTCTTTTACCAGGATCTGTCCATTTGGTCGCCGCACGGCTATGGCCATAGACTTGGGAGCTCTCATCATCACCCCTTCTATGACGGCCTGCCCGCCCACATGAATATTGCTCTGTCTGGTTTTGCTCAACTTTGGCCTAACTTCGCAGAAAATAAAAAGCAAGAATGTCAGGTAGTGTCCATCCACAAGTAACGTAACAAGTGTTGGCCACCGGATAAGTTTCCAATTCATAGATGAGGAGTTATGTTGCCGAGCAACGCTTCGCGCCTGATGAGCAAGGCCGCACAAGGGTTTTCGTTGAGGCGTACAGATCGTACTCCGCAGACGGCCTCTTCAAAAGCCGCAGGCGCAATCCCGCGGAGAACGACGCTCATCGGAAAAAGAGCCATTTATGGATGGAAACTAGGTGGATACAGGTTCTTCTTCGCCCTTACTCTGGGCCTCATAATTAGCATATTTCCTGCGAAACCGTTCAATGCGTCCGGCTGTATCTACCAGCTTTTGTTTGCCGGTAAAAAAAGGGTGGCATTTGGAGCAGATTTCAACGCTGATGTCTTTTTTGGTAGAACCCGTCTCCACCACATTGCCACATGCACAGCGAACCGTGGTTTGAGAATACTCAGGATGTATGTCCTTCTTCATGTCAAGCCTCCGTGAATTCTTGAGCCGACAAATGGTCAAATTCCACTCAACCATTCGACCACTCAACATGATTGCTAACTGTTCATGGATTTCAAGAACTCTTTATTATCTTCAGTCCCTTTTATTTTTTCAAGCAAAAATTCCATGCTGTCTACCGGATTCAATGAAGCGAGTAGTTTTCTCAGGATCCAAACCCGGTTCAATACCTCTGGCTCGAGGAGTAACTCCTCCTTCCGCGTCCCTGACTTATTTATGTCAAGCGCAGGAAAAACTCGCTTGTCTGACAGCTTTCGGTCCAGCTGTAACTCCAAGTTGCCGGTACCTTTAAACTCTTCAAAGATGACTTCGTCCATTCGACTTCCAGTGTCAACCAGGGCTGTGGCAATGATAGTAAGACTTCCACCCTCTTCAATATTACGGGCAGCACCAAAGAAACGCTTTGGCCGGTGAAGCGCATTAGAATCGACCCCACCTGAGAGTATTTTACCGCTCGGAGGTACCACCGTGTTGTAAGCACGGGCAAGACGGGTAATACTGTCCAAGAGGATGATTACATCCCGTTGATGTTCCACCAAGCGTTTGGCCTTCTCAAGCACCATTTCCGCGACCTGGACATGCCTCTGGGGAGGCTCATCAAAGGTAGAACTGATCACCTCAGCATCAACCGAACGCTCCATGTCTGTCACTTCTTCTGGTCTCTCGTCAATCAGTAAAACGATCAGCACAATATCTTTATGGTTAGCATTTATGCTGTTCGCAATGTCCTGCAGTAGCATGGTTTTCCCTGTTCTTGGTGCTGAAACAATCAGGCCTCTCTGGCCAAAACCAATGGGCGTCAACAGGTCCATAATCCGAACACAATAGTTCTTCGCATCTCTTTCGAGAACGATCCTGCGCTCTGGATAGAGAGCGGTTAGGTTGTCAAAGAGAATCTTGTCTCGAGATTTCTCGGGGTCCTCATGGTTCACCGCCTCCACCTTGAGCAGTGCAAAATACCGTTCGCTATCCTTTGGAGGCCGAATCTGTCCCGATACTGTGTCACCGGTACGAAGGCTGAAACGCCGGATCTGGGAAGGGGAAACGTAAATGTCGTCGGGGCCTGGCAAATAACTGTAGTCGGGCGCCCGCAGAAAACCAAAGCCATCGGGCAGTATCTCAAGCACGCCCTCACCATAGATCAGGCCATTCTTTTCTGTCTGGGCCTGCAACAGGGCAAAAATCAACTCCTGCTTGCGCATGCCTGAGGCACCTTCGATGTCAAACTCTCTGGACATTTTGGTCAGTTCGCCAACTTTCTTGGCCTTCAGCTCTACTAGGTTCATTGAATCATCTTCCTTTAAATTGTTAAAAAAATGCGAAAATATTGGCTATAGTGGCCTGACGGACGAGGCGCCTGAACCCTGTGACTAATCACACTATTGCAAGTCTTGGGACACACTGTAAAAAACGGATGGTTCCTCTTATTGAAAATAACGGGGATAAGTGGCAGTGTGTTTCAGGTTGCGCTCTTTTGAGTGCAGAAGTTACTGGGTGTTTTCTCTATGCTCTCCCAGGAAGGTCTTATTGTTATTGTGGATAAAGATTACAACACGTTCCTGAATGTGTCAAGCCTTTTCAAGCACCTTTCGCTATTTTCGTGTAGATTTCCTTCACGACAGCTCCTAATTCCTCAAGTGTTGCTCGGTTGTGTACAATGAAGTCTGCGTGTGGTCTTTTCTCTTCAGCTGCCATCTGAATTCCCATCAGGGCCTGAGCCTCCGCTGCCGATGAGCCGTCACGAGCCACCAGTCGGCTTTCTTGCTGATCTGAACCGGCTTCAACCAGGATCACCAGGTCAAACTGGTCTTGCATCCCCAGTTCAATCAAAAGGGGAACCTCCACGACCACAATGGCATCTTCGTGGCGAGACTCGATAGAGGCAACCCTCTCCTCGAAAAGTTTGAGTATCTCGGGATGGGTTAACCTCTCGACCACCTTTCGCCCTTGGGCATCTCTGGTTATGATCCCTCTGAGCTTTCTGCGGTCCAGAGTGCCGTCGGTCTCAAGTATACCATTTCCAAAGTGATCAACTATGGCCTCTAGCACCGGTGAATCCGGCTGGACGGCCTCACGTGCCAGCTCATCCAAGCTAATCACATGGGCCCCGAGTCGTCTCAGACAATCGCAGACCACAGTCTTGCCCGCACCTGCACCACCGGTAACTGCAACTTTGAGCATCTCTTCCCGCTATAATAGCTCAAGACTTAAGGAAAACTGCTGAATATAGGGGTGAAACTGTTTCCATCCAAGATAACAGCATGTTGGAGGTGTGAGACCTTTGCACAACCCCTTTGAGAAGCGATTTGTTTTACCCTTAATGGTTGACCGGCGTGCTCCCCGCGCACGAAGTGCTGCCGTAAGGCAGAACCCTCGCCCGGAAGGGCGGGGAGGCTTCACTCTCACCTGTTTTCAGGTCTCAGTCCCCTGACCGCAGCACCGGCCCGCCACATCTCCGAATTCTTTATTTCATCCAATTCTTTTCTGAGCCTCTCACTGTAGTCCGGTGCACTGTTGGCTTCCAGCACTATTCTGGTCTCCTCCCCGGAGACCACACTATGGTATAGCTCCTCAAAAACCGGCGTGACAGCATCCCGGAACCTGCCCTTCCAATCCAGAGCACCTCTTTGGGCTGTCGTGCTGCAATTTGCATACATCCAATCCATGCCGTTTTCAGCCACCAGCCGAATAAGGCTTTGGGTCAACTCTTCTACAGTCTCATTGAATGCCTCGCTCGGGCTGTGTCCATTTTTTCTCAACACATTGTATTGAGCCTCAAACACTCCTGCCAAACAACCCATCAGCACTCCTCGTTCGCCTGTGAGATCACTACGGACCTCATTTTTAAAGGTAGTGGGGAAAAGGTACCCGGAGCCAACAGCCATTCCTATTGCAAGGGTCCTCTCTTCTGCCCTGCCAGTGAAATCCTGAAAAACTGCATAGCTGGCATTGATGCCGCTTCCGTCCAGGAAATTCAGCCTCACACTTCTTCCTGAGCCCTTAGGGGCCACTAGAATCACGTCAATATTTTCAGGCGGCACAACTCCGGTCTGGTCTTTATATACTATGGAAAATCCATGAGAAAAATAGAGGGCATCCCCCTCTTTCAGACAAGGCTTTATTCTGGGCCAAGCCGCCATCTGACCTGCATCTGATATCAGATATTGGATTATAGTCGCTTGTTCGGCCGCCTCTTCCAGTGAAAAGAGGGTTTCACCTGGTAAGAAACCGTCTTGGATCGCCTTTTCCCAGCGCTCCCCCCCCTCGCGCTGACCCACAATAACGGAAATGCCGTTGTCCTTCATGTTCAAGGCCTGCGCAGGACCCTGGACGCCGTATCCGAGCACAGCCACGGTCTCATCGGCCAATACCTTTTTGGCCTTTTCCAGAGGAAATTCTTCCAAGGTCACAACTTCCTCTACAACACCCCCAAAATCGATCTTTGCCATAGATAGTCTCCTTTTCCTGAAATACGAATACCCTTACTCTTTGCCCAAACCACCCTTAAACGTAGGGAGATAGGACACTGACGGCCCGGTTAAGGCTACTTGCTTCTGCTTTTCTTGTCGCGAGCCATGGCAATGGCACCTGTACGAGCGATCTCCTGAATCCCCATAGGCTTCAGAAGACTTAAGATTGCCGACAGCTTTTCAGCGGTGCCGGTTACCTCAATAGTATAATGAGTTGGACTCACATCAACCACTTTGCACCTGAAGATGTCGACAATTCTCAGAATCTCCGCCCTGTGCTCAGCCTTGGCTTTGACTTTGACCAGGGCCATTTCCCGCTCCACACGTTCAATTCTGGTCAAGTCATACAGTTTGACAATGTTGATCAGTTTGTTGAGCTGTTTCTTGATCTGTTCGGCAACGGCATCATCCCCCCGCGTAACCAGGGTTATGCGGGAAACCTGGGAATCCATGGTCTCAGCCACACAAAGGCTCTCTATGTTGAAACCACGGCCACTGAAAAGGCCTGCTACCCGGGAAAGGACCCCGGGCTCATTGTCCACCAGTAACGATATCGTATGTTTCTGCATAAGTCATCTCCGTTCTAAGCCAACAGCATATCGGTTATGGCCGCCCCTGCTGGAACCATGGGATAAACACATTCTTCGCGAGCAACCCAAAAATCCATGAAAGCCGGCCCCGGGCTCTTCAGCCCCTTCTTTAGCATAGGAACCACCTCTTCTGGCTTTGTGGCCTTAAGGCCCAATGCTCCATAGGCCTCGGCCACCTTTGCAAAATCGGGGCTAATCTGCAGATCTGTGGCAATGTAGCGTCTTTCATAGAAGAGTTCCTGCCACTGGCGCACCATACCCAGATATCCGTTGTTTAAGATAACAACCTTGACAGGCAGCTTATATTGCACCGCCGTTGCCAGTTCCTGGATGTTCATCTGAATGCTACCGTCACCAGCCACGTCTACAACCATTTTGTCCGGGCAAGCCACCTGCGCCCCAATGGCAGCAGGGAAGCCAAAACCCATACACCCGAGTCCACCAGAAGTGATGAAACAGTTTGGGCGATCAAAGTGGTAGTATTGGGCCGCCCACATCTGGTTCTGTCCCACTTCAGTGGTGATTATCGCTTCCCCTTTTGTTAGTTCGTGCAGTTTTTCGATCACATATTGAGGCTTAATGACGTCGCCCTTCTGCTCATATTTCAAGGGTGTCGTGCTTTTCCATTTCTCTATCTGCTTAAACCAGGGCCTGCGGCCTCTTTTGTCTATTTTCACTTTCTCCTCACGCAAAAGCCGGCTAAGCCCCCTCAAGGCGTTTTTGCAGTCACCCACGATCGGAACTGTGACCGGTATATTCTTGCTTATAGAAGTCGGATCGATATCAATATGGATAATCTTGGCATGGGGCGCGAAAGTATCAACCTTACCAGTTACCCTGTCATCAAAACGCACACCAACGCCGATAAGCAGATCACATGCCCCTATCGCCATGTTGGCCCGGTAAGTACCGTGCATGCCCGGCATGCCCAGCCAAAGCGGATCGCTTCCCGGGAAACCGCCGAGACCCATCAGAGATGCTGTGACAGGGGCCTGCACCTTTCTGGCAAACTGGGTCAGCTCCTTTGATGCCCCCGAAAGAATCACCCCGCCGCCGGAGAAGATAACCGGTCTTTCGGCTTCCATGATAAGCCCTATTGCCTTGCGCAATTGTCTTATATGGGGTTTGTATGTCGGATTGTAAGACGGCATCTCGGGTGTTGGCAATGGCTCGTATTTTGCCTTCCCTTGACTTACATCTTTCGGAAGATCGACTAATACCGGGCCGGGCCGGCCTGATCGAGCAATATGGAAGGCCTCCTTTAGCACCCGCGCGAGGTCCTCCGTTCGTTTGACCAGGTAGTTATGCTTGGTGCAGGGACGGGTGATGCCGACAATATCGACTTCCTGGAAGGCATCGTTTCCAATCAGCGCTGTGGGCACCTGCCCTGTCAAGCAAACTACCGGGATTGAATCCATGTAGGAAGAGGCGAGTCCGCTGACAGTGTTGGTAGCACCGGGCCCTGACGTGACCAGACAGACGCCCACACTGCCCTTTGCCCGGGCGTATCCATCTGCCGCATGGGCCGCCCCCTGCTCATGGCGCACCAGAACGTGCTTGATGTCTGTCCTGGCCAGTTCGTCAAAAATGTCAATGACGACGCCGCCCGGAAAGCCGAAGACGGTGTCGACGCCCTCCTCTTTCAACACGGCCATGATGATTTGTGCTCCTGTCAGTGTTTTCAATGTATGCCCTCCCGTCAACTGATTTTGGATTGCAGATTGAACTTAGAACTTTCTCCCCGTTGCATTGGAGTGATGGATTTACAGGAACAAAGAATCTTTTTCTGCTTTTCCCACCCAATACTCCACTACTCCAATACTCCATTCTTCCGAAATATTACCTCACTACCGCCCCTTCACCACCTGAAGAGACCATGCGCGCATATCGAGCCATATATCCCTTGGATATCTTGGCTCTAGGACGTCGCCATTTTGAAAGCCTCGCCTCAATTTCTTTGTCAGGTACCTTCAGGGTGATGCGGCGTTTGGGAATATCGATAGCGATCCTGTCTCCATTCTGAACAATCGCAATTGGCCCACCCTCCATTGCCTCAGCTGACACGTGTCCAATGGCAGCTCCACGAGTGCCCCCTGAAAACCTGCCGTCGGTAATCAGGGCCACATCGGCATCGAGACCCATACCGGCAATCGCTGATGTGGGGACCAGCATTTCTCGCATCCCCGGTCCACCTCTGGGCCCTTCATAGCGGATGATTACCACATCCCCCTTCTTGATCTTTCCCCCCATAATGGCCGACGTGGCTTCTTCTTCACTGTCAAACACGCAGGCTGGACCTTCGTGACGTAGCATGTCTCGCACCACGGCTGATTGTTTCACAACACACCCTGAAGGGGCCAAATTGCCAAACAAGATAGCAAGTCCCCCTTGCTTATGGTACGGCCTCTCCAATGGACGAATGACACTTTTATCTCTGATCAGACTTCTTTTGATGTTCTCTTTTACGGTCTGACCTGTGACCGTTAGACAATTAGTGTGAATCAGCCTTTTGCGTGAAATTTCTTTCATCACGGCACTAACGCCGCCCGCCTGATCGAGATCCTGAATATGATGCTTTCCTGCCGGGCTCAAACTGCAAAGGTGAGGTGTCTTTGCACTCACACGATTGAAGGCATCCAGATCGAGTCTGATCCCCGCCTCCTCGGCAATAGCCATTAAATGCAGCACTGTATTTGTGGAACAGCCAAGGGCCATATCCACGGCCATGGCATTTGCAAACGCCTTCTCAGTCATGATCTTCTTGGGTGTTATGCGCTTCTTCAAGAGCATCATGACCTTCATTCCTGCCTCTTTGGCCAAGCGAGTGCGAGCAGCCATAACCGCCGGAATGGTTCCGTTACCAGGAAGACCCATTCCGATTGCCTCGGTCAGACAATTCATGGAATTGGCCGTAAACATACCCGCACAAGAGCCGCATGTAGGGCATGCCGAATCTTCGATGTCAGAGAGTTCTGCTTCATCCATTCTGCCCGATCTGACAGCACCTACCGCTTCAAAGACACTAACAAGGTCTATCTCTTTCCCCTGATGCGTGCCAGCCAGCATGGGCCCTCCGCTAACAACAACACTTGGCAGGTTCAGCCGTGCCGCAGCCATCAGCATACCGGGCACAATCTTGTCACAGTTTGTCACCATCACCATGGCATCAAAGGCATGGGCAACAGCCATCACCTCAATCGAGTCGGCAATCAATTCACGGCTTCCCAGCGAATACTTCATCCCTATGTGATTCATGGCAATCCCATCACAAATCCCAATGGTGCCAAAGACAATAGGGGTGCCACCCGCCATGTACACACCGGTCTTGACAGCATTTACAATCCTGTCCAGTTCCACGTGCCCTGGTATGATATCATTGGCCGAATTGGCAATTCCTATCAAAGGCCTACGCAATTCTTCGTCTGTATAACCCATGGCCTTAAAGAGAGACCGATGCGGAGAACGCTCCACACCAGATTTCACGCTGTCACTTCTCATCCTTCTCCTCCAGGTTTGTACTTCTAAGTCTTCGTTGAGACACGGACAAAGACTCAGGTGTGCGAAATCTTATACTGAAAACTGTCCTCTAGGGCCTGCCAGCTTGCCTCAATAATGTCCGTAGACACCCCTATGGTACCCCACACGCGCTTCTGATCCCTGGACTCTATGAAGACCTTGACCCGGGCCGATGTTCCGTCCCGGCCTTCGATGACCCGCACCTTATAATCGACAAGATGCATTTCTTCCAGGTCGACCAGAAAGAATTTGTTCAGGGCTTTTCTCAAGGCATTGTCGAGGGCACTGACCGGGCCATTCCCCTCTGCCGCGGTGATCTCTTGTTGATCCCCTACGGAAATCTTGATGGTCGCGTATGCTTTGCACGGAAAATTCTTCTCCTTTTCAATCGACACCCGGAACGATTCCACTTCAAATAGCGGCTTGAACTGCCCGGTAAGCCTCTTCAACAGAAGTTCAAAAGAACCCTCCGCTGCATCGAATTGATACCCTTCGTGCTCCAATCGTTTTATCTCTTTGGCAATGCTCCTGCTGTCAAATCCATTCCCACCGAGTTCGACCCCCATTTCCCTGGCCTTGTAGTCAATATTACTCTTGCCGGAAAGGTCCGAGACAAGGACGCGACGTTCGTTTCCAATGGCCTCCGGTCCCATGTGCTCGTAAGCCTTTGGCGTCTTCATAATGGCATTAACGTGGATCCCTCCCTTGTGCGCAAAGGCGCTTTTTCCTACAAAGGGGCGTCCATTAAACGGGGTCATATTGGCCACCTCGCTGACATAGCGCGAAAGCTCCGTGAGATGGCTCAGATTCTTCTTGGTCATGCATGACCGTCCCATCTTAAACTGGAGATTAGGAATCACAGTGGTCAGATCTGCATTGCCACATCGCTCTCCATACCCATTGACGGTGCCTTGAACCATGACAGCGCCGGCGCGGACAGCCACCAAAGTATTAGCTACAGCGAGTCCGCTGTCGTTGTGCGTATGAATGCCCACCTTTACTGGAATGTGCGGGCATATACTCTCCATGATCTCCTCTATCTCAAAAGGAAGAGTTCCCCCATTAGTATCACACAGGACGATCCAGTCGGCCCCGCCTGAAACGGCAGCCTCTATGGTTTTTGTTGCATACTCCGGGTTGTTCTTGTAGCCGTCAAAAAAATGCTCGGCGTCATAAATCACTTCGCGCCCCCGAGAAATGAGATGGGCCACGCTGTCGTTAATCATGGCCAGGTTTTCCTTTAGCGGAGTGCCCAGAACCTTCCTAACGTGGAGATCCCAGCTCTTGCCAAAGATGGTTACAACAGGGGTTTCCGACTGAAGAAGGGCTATGATGTTTGCATCTTTTTTCGCACTGATTTTCGGCTTTCTAGTACTACCAAAGGCAGAGAGGCGTGCGTTCTTAAAGGACACGCCTTGGGCCAGTTCAAAGAACTGTACGTCCTTTGGATTGGAACCTGGCCATCCTCCCTCAATGTAATGTACGCCCACAGAATCGAGTCTCTGGGCAATCCTGAGCTTATCCTCGGCAGAAAAATTGATCTTTTCTCCCTGAGAACCGTCCCTGAGTGTTGTATCATAGACCTGAATTGATTTCATGGCACTTCATCTCCGCAAAACAATTGTCAAGTAATCTAATGATGTCGCAAAAAGTCATCAAATAGACGGCACATTATCGTACGTCGCAATCACGAAAGAAGCAGCGCAACGCCGCAGATGGACTTTTTAAGAAGCCGTGTAAACAAAAAAACCGTTATCAGGAAACCTGGTAACGGATTTATGAGCTATTGTTTGTCCAACAACCTAAGCCATTACCAAGCCTCCAGCCGGTAGCAAGGATATGATAATCCCTACTACTACTGCAATAATCCCTACGGTGCTGGTAATGGCCTGTGGTTGCATTTTAAGAAGTCCTAATATACGCTCGCGTTTAGCGATGTTTGATTAGCAAATCGCCAATGCTCTGTCAACACTTTTTCTTGATCATCGTCACAAATCGAAAAGCCGCACTGTCAAGAATTATGTACGATTTCATCTGGCTGATAACCAAGGGTGATAGTGCGCTTTCGAACTGTCTCGTAAGGGCATGTCCTACATAGAATCAAATTCGTAAAAAAGAAAACACAGATTAAGAAAAGGGCAATCAAGACCCCGATCAAGACTTTCCACTTCCGAACGGGGTGTTCCTTTATCAAAGGAGCAATGTCCTCCTAGGGCGGCTTGCGTCTATCCGCTATTCTTCTGTCAACAAACTCTGGATAAACCGAGTTCCTATAACGAGGATCAATGTGTTTTCGCCGCTCTTTGCCGCCGCGCCTCTCCATAAGGACTCACACTATGGCCAATCTTCTGCCCAATAATCCATCCCGGTGTTCTTTTGATTGTCAGCTCAAGTTAACCATGTAAGCCACAAAAAGCAACAACAACAAAACCTCTTAATTGAAGCTCCCTGCCAAGACAAGTCGGCACAGAGAATGCGCTGCCTGTTGCAGTTCAAGGCTTCAAAGCAAAAGGCAGAGCCAATTCTGGCCCTGCCTCCATTCTCAAACAGGCAAATATGGAATCACGCCGAACCCTAACGTTGCAAAAGCCGAGGATGCCGCAGATCCAAGGCGTTGATGGTGCACTGCAACAGCGAGCGCATTCCCCGGCCCGATTCATCGGGACCGAGGGATTAGCGAGCGAATCTGAAAATGTTACAGTTCCTTACAGTGGAAGCTTCTCTGCAGCTTGTCGGAGTACAGCGGAGATCCCGTCTTGACGGGGCGGCAGAGAAGCTTCAACCTGTAGTCATTTACCGCGAACCCTCAACAACGAAGGAGATGCGGTATCATCGGCTTGTCCGCCTCTGGCGGGCTTTCCCAACGGGTAAACAACGTGGCTATTTTTCTCTCTCTGGATGTCACTCCCGGTTAATTCATGATTCACCGAGAATACAGTCCACAACTGCTTGATATTACATTA
>JAQYVR010000090.1 GCA_030145395.1 Desulfobacteria bacterium | reverse complement strand
TGCCGATCCTACCGAGCAATCTGCCCAAGATGAACTGCGGGAGATAACCGGTCTGACCGTGATTACTTTAGTGGCCACTCCGCAGGATATTGCGCGCGCTATTACCCGTTTTTACTCACAGTAAAGACTTCCTCACGCATTGAGGTCAGAGTCTCTTCTGTCTACGCTGGTTGGAGGAGATTATCGAGATGCCTGTAATGTTTACCGGTGCAGAAGAACTCGGGGTTTCGAAGGTCTCTCTTGTTGTAGTCAAGCGCCATTTTTTTGTCCACACGTAATACTACCCCGCCACTCTGCTCTACTACACACTGTCCTGCTGCTGTATCCCATTCCATGGTCGGACTGAGTCGAGGGTATATGTGTGCGCTACCTTCTGCTATCAAACCAAATTTCAAGGCACTTCCTGCAGAGACGAATTCCACGTCTCTCCATTTCTTTTTCACTGCTTGGACGAAGGCTTCAACGGCCGCCGAGCCATGCGAGCGACTGCCTACAACAGTGAGTTTCTTCTCCAGTCCATTGCCGGGCTGATCCTGTGGTAATCTCTTTGCGAGATCGACAACTTGCTCGATCAGCGCGCTATAGTCTGTTGTGCTTCCCACATTGTTCAAAAATGGCTCCAGTGTATTCGCGCTGTTCACCTTGTACGAGCCAAGTCCTTCTGCGGCAAAATACAAGGAGTCGACAGCAGGCACAAAAACAACTCCCAACACGGGCCGATCCTTTTTGATTAACGCGATATTGACAGTGAATTCTCCTCGCCGCTTAATGAACTCCTTGGTTCCGTCCAGGGGGTCGACAAGCCAGAAATACTCCCAGCTCTTTCTCTCATCATACTGAAGGTGTTTTCCTTCTTCACTGAGAAGAGGTATCTGTCCGGAGGCTTTCGAGGACAAGTAATTCAAAATGACATCGTGAGCTCGTTCATCGGCGAGCGTCAGAGGCGATTTGTCGTCTTTGTATGTCACATCAATATGACCTTGATAGACGGAAAGTATAGCTTCGCCGGCTTTTATTGCAGCCAGCAAGGAAATCGTCAGGCATTCCTGTAGAAACGTGTTTAACATTTTCATACACTTCCTTTTTGCGTGATGAAACCGATGCCTTTCATGATAATAAATTGTAATGCAACCCGGGCACAGTTTACAAGGAATTATCTCATGAAGTGGGAGGGACTCTGTTCCATTACAATTGGAATAAGTGGAAATATCTGATAGAATGCCATGTTGAGTTGATGTGATGTCAGGATGGTGGGCAAGGGAATCTGAGTCCGATCTGGGGATAGAGGGTGCAAGAGAAGATCAGAAGAGCAGCGGAAATGATCTGTCAGGCCCAGAAAACCGTGGCCCTGACAGGTGCCGGCATTTCCGTGGAGTCCGGGATTCCGGATTTTCGTAGTGCCGGCGGACTGTGGGAACGCTTTGACCCCATGGAATACGGAACTATCGATGCCTTTCGGGCTGACCCTGAAAAAGTCTGGATGATGCTCCGCGAGATGTCTGAAGTGATTAGTAGCGCCCGGCCCAATCCTGCACACAAGGGCCTCGCCCGACTACAAAAGATGGGGTTGCTGCATAGCATCATCACTCAGAATATCGACAACCTTCACCAGGAAGCCGGTGCCACCAGCATCATCGAATATCATGGCAACTGTGGAACCCTCTCTTGCCTCTCGTGTAACCGGCAATATAGGGCAGACGAGCTGAATGGGGAGCTGCCTCCAAGGTGCGCCTGTGACAGAATCCTCAAGCCAGATGTGATTTTCTTTGGAGAGGACATTCCGACCCAGCCTGTGCGCGAGTCTCATGAACTGGCCTCTTCCTGCCAGGTCCTCTTGGTTGTGGGTACCTCCGCAACGGTTTCCCCTGCAAACAGCATCCCTCAAATAGCGAGGATGGCAAGGGCAAAGATCATCGAGATCAATATAGAACCTACCGTCCTTACTACACACATAACAGACATCTTTTTAAAGGGGAAAGCGAGCGAGGTCGTCACCGGACTGGTGGATGAAGTTGAAAGGGTTTAGTCCTTGTCTATTCTGCTCCGGACACGTGCTGCAAAACTATATCTATCTGCTTGGCATTCGCGCTGATCCAATAGACCCACTTGTTGTCTCTAAAGACATAATGAACCTGCCCCATGCCATCAAATGCAATGACTCTAAAACCCTTTTTGTTCATAGAACGATAATGACTGAAAGGTGATCTTGCATTGCTTTTCATCTTTTGAATCATAACCACAACTTGCTCTTCTGCAAGATCCTGAGACGAGGCTTCTGACACCCATATGGTCGCTTTGTCATTCATGCCTTCATAATGAGCTATCAAGCCCCCTGCAACATCGATGTGCATTCCATGGAGCTTGTTGATGGCCTCGATTGCTTCATCGCCTGTAATAAGCTTAACCAGCTCCAAATCTTGTATATGGGAGTCAAAGGACGGGTCGGATGAAGGCTCGTTGCAACCAGCCAACAGAAGGGCGATAAGAATCCAAAGCTGCCAAGCTGAACAGACCGAATGTCTATGGTGTGCTGAACTCACGTGTCTTCTCGTAGCAATCGCCTTTGCCGTTTAGGCGGGGTATCGGAATACTGAAAAGGCGGGTGCCGGGGCGGGGCCATTATTTTTTCCCGACAGGCCCATCACGCAACACTTCCATTGCTTCAGCACCCCCGTGTTGGGGCACTCCCCCTAAGTTCCCGTTTGTCCGGAATGTGACCTCAAATCGTAATGACTCGTTGTTTCGCAATACCTCTATCAGCCCTTTATCGCCTGGTTCCTTCAAGCCGATCAGATAGGTCAGATCAAACTTGGTTTCAACCGGCTCTCCGTCAACAGCTGTTACGATGTCGTCTTTCTGCAACCCAACTTCTTCCGCTGTTGAATCTTTGAGCATTCCCAATACCTTTACTCCGTCATCCGTGTCTTGGACAATGACTCCAAGATACACCTTCTGGTCACGTAGATCCTCGTAGCCCACAATCCAAGCAAAGTCGCCTGGCTGAAATGGAATCTCCGGCAGGTGGACATGCATTACTTTGTGCATCTTTTCAGCCGGAATGTGAATGGTTATGGGCACAACAATGGCATAGGGTATTTGAAGGCGGCGAAAGACGCGACGCGGGATACCAAAGCCGTATTGAACATGGTGCCCGCCCGCGAAAATCAGTATTTTCTTATCCCTGCCTTGTTCGCTTTGAAGATATTCGGTTATGCTTTCGGCCATGGATTCGTCCCGTAATACCTGGACCTTATAAAAATCATCGAAATCTATCCCGCCCATTGGATGTTCACCGAAAAAGGCCCTTATATAGTCAAAATAGTACGGGTCTTCATAGTCCATTTCCGGTAACGTGTCCTCATGCTCTTTCGTTTTAATCGACGACTCATTCTTTATTTTTTCCGTCCAGTCGTCAGGAGCCAGAAGAGCCACAAGGGGTATCTTGTTGTCTCGCATGTAACGCAGGATAGATCTGTAATACTCAAAGTTGTTACTCCAATTTTCTATCCACACTTTCACGAAATCCTTTTCACCCAGCCTCCCTGATATCCACTTATCAGCTGCGTCTTGGGAAGACCTCTTGAGCATTTCCATTCCTACGGCCATTTTCTGGGGGTGGCGCTCTGCCAGTGCCTTGAGAATTTCTAGCTGTACCTTATGGCTGTGTATATTGTCATGTGTTTCAGCCACATAAATTACTTGCGCGGCACCCAACATATGTGTCAATTGCTCCTTGGTTATCTTGATACCGGTTGGAAGATGGAGTATGTCGCCTTCCTCAAGGGAAGAGAGTTCTCTATAGGGTGATTGCCAGTTCAGCTGAGAGCCTGCGCAGCCCATGAGAAGGATACAGCAGATTATGCATGCCGACATCACTCTTTGCACGTTTCTTAACCTAGACTTTGAACATTCCATTTTCGTAAACTATCACCTTTGCTCCGGAAGTCAGATAGGCGGTCACCGTTTTCTTCTCGGTGTTCACCAAGTCCCAGTGAAGGGCTGAATCGTTGAGCCCTATTTTCTTTTTCATCTCCTTTGTCAAGCGAGCGGGATTGCCATCGTATGTGTCGGAATAAGACGAACCCAGGGCAATATGGCAGTTTCCGTAACGTCCCCCGTAATTCTCGTCAAAGAGGGTGTTGGCCATAAACTTGTTAATCTTGGAAAACCGTTTGTCGGTCAAAGAAAACTCCCCGATGCCGCTGGCGCCTTTGTCCATAGACAGTTGGTTCTTTATGAAATCTTTCCCTTTTTTGGCTTCAACCTTTGCGGTCTTCCCCCTCTTGAACTCCAATTTGACATCTTCCACCCGATTTCCACTTCGGAAAGAGGGTTGATTGGCGAAATAAACCCCTTCTGTTCCCCTCCAGTCAGGGGAGATAAAGATTTCAAAACTGGGGATGTTGTGTCCGGAGATGCCGATCCACCTTCGGCGCTTTCCTGGGGTGATTCTTAGGTCGATCGATTCTGACTCTATACGGTAGTGTTTTACCTCCATGCTGTTCATCCATTTCTTGACAGCCATGGCATCTTTATGGATGGTCTTCCACGCTTTAACCGGATCATCTCTGTCAAGGTAACACGCTTTGATGATCTGGTTCGTGTATTGCCTCATGGAAAGTCCAGCGTGTTTTGCTAGTTCGGACGTGGGGAGCATACATAAGGTCCAGCCAAACCTCCCCATCTCTTCTCGTTTATGAAGAATATCACGCAGAGGTTTTCTCGCCACAGCCGCCTTAGAAATCTTTCTTGGGTCTATCTCGCTGAGATGGGTCAAGGATTCAGGCGCATACAGATACAAGCTGCCGTGTATATTCTTGTGGAACTCCTTTTCGCCAGGCGACTCAAAAACGAGTTGTTTGTTGTTAGCCTTCTCGTAAAAGATGCGCTCCATTTCAGATGTCAATCCCATGCGCAGGATTGGGTGCATTCCCATATCAAGAATCTTGGCTTGGAGGCGCTGGGCCAACTTGACGGCGCTGAGATCGCATCTGATCAAAACAACATCATTCTTCCCGTACTTTCCTGTCCTTGCGGTCCTCAGACCCCACAGCAGGACGTCTGCATATCTGTCTAATTGGATGTCTGTGAGCATTGTTTTTCACTCCCTGGGTTTAGTTTCTTTCCAGCAATGACTGCGTTGTTGACAAGTCTGTTCGAAGCCGGTTCGCGCGGCTTCTGTTTGCCCGTCCTGAAATAGCCCAGACCATATAGCCTGTTATGGCTCAAAGACAGCCGTTACAGGGAAGTGGTCTGAGGGGTAGATCCCGTCTACTGGCTCTTGTACGGCATCACACCCCCTAAGCCGTATAGGCCCCCTATACAGTATCCAGTCAATGTAACCGCCAGCTGGTTTCCCCGTGAATCTATGGAGTGTACTGGGGTAAGGCATCTTGAAGGTTTCACTAAAATTGAGGCCGCTTTCTTCATCGACGTCATCCCCGGTGAGCCATCGATAACAAAGGCTTTCGGGTGTGGCATTGAAATCGCCCATGAGAATGGTTGGAATATCATTATCATATGACGCCAGTTGTTCTTTAATCAGCCGTGCCGCTCCCATCTGGGCCGGGTTCTCAAAATCAAAGTGTGTGTTAATACATATCAGCGGCTGGTCATTTACATGGAACAACCCCAGTGTGGCCTGTCTGGGAAAACGGCTTCCAAAAGAGCGGCTTGGGACATGGGGTGTTTCACTCAGGAAAAGGTGGAGCTCATCCTTGCAGACTATGGTTTTTCGATAAAACAGTATGTTGTCCTGCCAGAATTTAGGTGAAGGGTGCCGTCTGCCTATATACAAATATTCAGACAGGTTCTGCGCCAAGAAATCGATCTGGAAATCATTGGCTTCCTGGGTGGCAATCAAGTCAGGGCTATGTTCCCTGAAAAGCTTTACCACGCTTGCCTTGCGATGCTCCCATGCATTGAGCCCATCGTCAGCAAGACCAAAGCGGAGATTAAGGGATAGCACCGACAGTGTGTTCATTAATTCGATCCAATCGGACGGCTTCGTAAAAAGTCCACCTGCGGCGTTGCGGTTCGTCCCCGCCCTGTTAAATTCTCGCTGGGCGAGACGGCGGAGCCGATTTAACAGGGTAAATCATTGCAATGTATGAATATGGCGCAGGGCGCAAGGCTCAGGGGAGTTTGAGTTGCGTCATTCGGCCTTGTGCCTTTGGCCTTATGCCTTGAGCCTTTTGTGTACGCCTCATTCCTCAAGAGTCCCGCGCCTTGCATCTGGAGCTTTTTACTGTGCCGTCTATTTGGCGGCTTCTCGCAAGTTTATGGTTTACCCTGCATAGAGTAGGGACAGGTGTTTTCCTATGTCAAGATGTATTGTTTCGAAATTCTCAAACGTTATGTCCGTAAAACCGAGACCCTCTTCCCGCTGGACTATTTCAAAGATCTCAAGATAGTTCAGCAGAATCCTCTTTTTCCAATGGAGGCCAATCCTATCCGCAATGTCACGGATGTCAGATTTTTGTCCCTCGATTTCGAGGAAGACACCATAGGGCATGGTATCGATAAGAAGCTGCGTGTTGTTAAGAACAAAGGTCTCCCGCCATTTCTCATAGGCTTGCTCCGGGTGGAATCCCATACCCTCTAAAATGGAGTGGCAGACACGAAAATCTCCTACTTCTACCTCCAGTTCCCGGTGCACCTTAAATTGAGTATCGGGACGAGAAAGATTTGACTTGAAGGTCAGCAGGATGCGATCATCTTTTCGGAGCCTCAATAAAATGCCCCGTTTTTTCAGGGTTTTTGATTCATTCTCAAACCTGATATTGGTTTCAAACACCCGGCCGGAATCGGTGGCCCCCATGGCGAGGAGTTGGTCTCGTATGGGTTCAATTTCGGGCAGATGAAACTTTACTTCGATTTCGAGAGGACCGTGCATAGGCGTTACTCGATTCGGGATTCATGTGTTGGGCGGACATTGGCGTCTCCTGAAGCTGATCCGAGCTCCATAACCATTGCAATGTATTGGAAATAGAGGGGGATGTCAAACAAAATAGTCGCTGCGGGCAAGGGAAAAGAAGAGCTGAAATCAGGTCGGCACGCCCAAGCCCTTTTGGCATACGATTTTTTTCTTGACACAGAGCCCTGTAGATAATAAATAATTCCTTTTCAGAAGTTTTTGGGAGTTGAGAAGATTGAATCATGAAAACGTATAGTGCAAAACCGACAGAGGTCGAGAGAAAGTGGTACATTGTAGATGCGCAAGGGTGCGTCCTGGGTAGGCTGGCTAGTTTCGTTGCAGTTCGCCTCCGGGGAAAGCATAAACCCATTTATACACCTCATGTGGACACTGGAGACCACGTCGTTGTCATCAACGCAGAAAAAATTGCGCTGACTGGCAAGAAGTGGGATCAAAAGCTCTATCATCGCCACAGCGGTTACATGGGTGGGCTTAAATCAATGACCGCCAAGCAGCTTTTAGAAAAGCGTCCCGAGGATTTAGTCACGCGTGCGGTTAGAGGAATGCTTCCCAAGAACAGACTCGGGCGCAACATGTTGAAAAAACTAAAGGTTTATGCTGGGTCCGAGCACCCACATGTGGCACAGAAACCCGAAACATTGCAGCCTTAGTGCCGGGAGTATCTTATGGCAGAATCTTATTACGCTACAGGAAAACGGAAAACCTCTATAGCCAGAACGTGGCTAAAGTCTGGCAAGGGAATCATCACGGTTAATGATAGAACCATCGAGGATTATTTTGGCAGGGAGACTGCTAAAATGGTCGTAGAACAGCCCCTTGTCCTGACAGATACGTACGGTGTTTTTGACGTGAAAGTCAATGTCACCGGAGGTGGTATTTCAGGTCAGGCAGCTGCCATTCGGCATGGTATTACGAAGGCTTTGCTTCAGTATAATCCAGAGTTCAGGTCAATACTGAAGAAGGCGGGTCTTGTCAGGCGTGATGCCAGGGTGAAAGAGCGGAAGAAATACGGCCAAAAAGGCGCACGGGCTAATTTTCAGTATTCGAAGCGCTAGGTGGTTGCTCATTTGCATTCGTTGAAAGGGAGGGGCTTCGGGTCTCTTCCTTTTTTGTCGGTTCTGTCCCAGCATATGGTACAAGGTGTCATTTTTTCCTTACAACCGCAAAAGGGGGTGAGCTGATTTATGGCCAAGGAAGAACCCATCGAGGTACAGGGCAAGGTGCTCCAAGACATGTCGCACGGCACCTACAAGGTTGAGTTGGAGAACAAGCATCAGATACTGGCCCATCCCTGTGGAAAAATGCGGAAATACTCTATCAAGATCCTGCCCGGAGACGTTGTAACAGTCGAGCTTTCGCCGTATGACTTAACCCGGGGCAGAATTACGTATCGATTTAAGTAATGCGCAGACAAGCGAACCCGTTGTCCTGACTTTGCTTGCCCATTTTGCTTCCATCTTCAAATCTGCTTTTCTGTCCGCAGTCAGTTTCCCGCTCTAAAGCTGTCCCTGAAGCCTTCTTGGCATATTCTGCTTGATCTTCCCGGAACAATGGGGGAATTGCGCCCATTTTTGGTTTGACAAGGGGATTTGCTTACCATAGGGTCAGAATCAGGTCGTTTAAGGCATTTTGGCTCGCTTCTTGTGGAGGGGGAACATGGTTAACGTAGCAGTTATTGGTGGAACCGGCTATGCAGGTGCTGAGTTGGTACGGATCTTATCGGCCCATCCACACGCAGAACTAACAACGATAACCTCCCGCCAGCATGCCGGACAACCGTTTTCCGATGTCTATCCCGCCATGGCCGGGATTGTGAATCTGACGTGCCAGGCCTTTTCAGAAGATTCTGTATCCGAGGCAGCAGATGTCATATTTACAGCAATCCCTCACAAGGCGTCCATGGGAGTTGTGCCCGGACTCATTCATCGAGGAAAGAAAGTCATAGACCTGAGCGCGGATTTCAGGTTCAAGGATCCTAGTGTGTATGAAGCCTGGTATGAGCCACATGAGGCCAAAGATTTGCTCAAAACAGCGGTTTACGGGCTCCCCGAGTTCTATTCTGATGAGATCCGGAAGGCCTCTCTGGTTGGGAACCCAGGTTGTTATCCCACAAGCGTTCTTCTCCCTTTGCTGCCGCTGATAAAGGCCCCGTTCATCGACTGTGACAGCATTATTGCAGATTCCAAGTCTGGTACCAGCGGCGCCGGCCGTTCGGTCAGTCTGACAACACACTTTTGCGAGGTAAATGAAGCCTTCAAGGCATACAGCGTGGCCGAGCACCGCCATAACCCAGAGATGGACGAGGTTCTGAGCCACTTTGCCGAGCGCAAGATCCGCGTGACTTTCACGCCGCACCTTGTGCCCATAACAAGGGGAATGCTAACCACGATTTATGTTGGACTGAAGAAGGATGTCTCTGCCCAGGAAGTAAGTTCCTGCCTCGAGTCCTTTTATGCAGATAAACCTTTTGTTCGGGTCTATCCGAAGGGTAGCTTTCCTAATACCATATACGTGAGGGGCACAAACTACTGCGACATAGGATTCCAAGTGGCCGAAGGAACAAAGCGTCTGGTTCTGATCTCAGTGATCGACAACCTGGTCAAAGGAGCCTCTGGTCAGGCTGTCCAGAATATGAATATCATGTTCGGATTTCCCGAGACGGCCGGGCTTGATCAGCCCCCGTTTCCTCTCTAGAAGCCACCTCAAAAATGCGTCTAAGGCCCCATGGCGGTGTTGCGGGTCGGCTCAAAATGCTCACATACTACCGTGTATGCTGCGCTTTTTCACCTTCCCGCGCCCCCGACGGCAAGCTCGGGATCTACGACTTGCCCTGAACCCTAATTCACCTTTTTGAGACGGCTTCTAACGTCGTGTCGCACGAGTTTCTTCAAGAAATGCGGCTCTTCCATCAAGCCATTTCCCTTGCTCGATGACCATTTTCGAGATGTCAGCTTCGTTCCGCTGAATCATAGAAACTCGGGCCTAAGGCCCTCATACAGTCTATGATTCTTAACGCTGGACTCAGCTGACGTCTAATAGCGCAAAGGTTGCGCCTGACGGCTTGAAAAGAAGCACTCCGTGCCCGAAAATGCTCAATGTCGCTCGGAAAAGGCTTTTGGCTGGCGTCATACCAATTAAACTTATTTCAGGGAGAAGACACTACCCCTATCAGGTATTCCCTTGCCGAATTTTAAGCTTCTTTTAGAATACGACGGAACGGCCTATCACGGCTGGCAGCGTCAAAGCAATACGCGTACGATCCAGGGGACCGTGGAGGCCGTGTTAAAGACGATGACGGAACGGTCCGTCACCCTGATCGGATCAGGACGAACCGATGCTGGGGCACACGCTACCGGCCAGGTCGCGAACTTCAGTGTGGAGACGAGACTGACGTCTGACATCTTCTTGAAGGGCTTGAACAGCCTCCTTCCTCCAGACATTGTCATCAAAGATTGTGTGTTGGTGGAAGAGATCTTTCACGCTAGATACGACGCCCTGAGCAAGGTCTACGATTATCGTATTTTGAATCGGTCGCTTCCGGCTGCCCTCTTTAGGCAGCACGCGTGGCACATCAGGAAACCGCTTGACCTCGAGTCAATCAGGACAGCGATGCTTTGCCTGAAGGGCCAGCACGACTTTTCAGCCTTTGAAGGAACCGGCAGCGCCCGACGGCATGCTGTCCGGACTGTTATAGACTTAAGCCTGACAGGAAGAGATTCGGATGGTTACTTGATTTTCAGCATTGAAGCGGACGGGTTCCTGCGGCACATGGTACGAAACATTGTGGGAACGCTTGCTGATGTGGGGCTGGGGAGAACATCGCCGGAAAATGTTGAGAGGATTCTGATGTCAAAGGACCGAAAAAAAGCAGGGATAACAGCCCCTGCTCACGGGCTTTTCCTAAGGCATGTCAAATACCCATCTTAGCACCATCTAAGTATCGGATTCCCCTCTGCCACCTTTCTTAATCACGATGTCATCATAGGTAGACATGATGTCCCTCAGGCTGATAACGCCAAGGAGTTTCTCGGGATGATCTTTGTCGACTACAGGGAGTATGGCGAAATCTCCCTGGGTGATTCTGGTAAGGGCTAGGAATAAGCTGTCATTCTCGGTTACGGTTACCACATCGCGTGTGGCGACATCTTGTGCAGTCGAAGTCTCCTCAGTATTTTGTTTGAAGTACTCTTCACAATCATACAGAGAGAGAATGCCGCTTAATCGCCCCAGGGCGTCAACCACCGGAAAGCTATTCAGCTTGCTACGATAAACCCTGAGTTCAGTAATTGGCATGTCTGCCTGTATGGTCTCTATTTCCCGTCTCATAGCGAGGCGCACCGGTATGTTCTTTAGTTGGCTTATTTCGCGGTGTGATTCAATATCTACTCTTTGGTGACTTGCCTTTATCTCTTCGACCCTTTGGTTGTAATACTGGATTACTTCTCTGCGGTCCAACATCCCCAGCAAAATCGCATGATCTTCATCTTTGACCACGGGGAGTCTGTGAAGATTGCGAATGGTAAACTTCTTGAGCACTTCAGTGAGGTCTTCAGAGGGCGTTGTGACAATGATATCCGAACTGGCGATATCTTTCATGACCACAAGATTTCCAATTTGCTGATCAAAAATGACTTCTCGAACATCGTTAATGGAGAATATTCCTGTAAGCCTCCTTTCCGCATTCACCACCGGGAAATAGTGCTGGTCCGTTGAAGAAAACATCTTCCTGAACTCAGCCAGGGGCATATGCTCGGAGACCATTTCGACTCGTCTCACCTGGGGCATGAGCTCTTTCACCCGGATCGTCCCTAACACGTCTACAAAGAAGTCTCCGCGGTGGGCATTGGAGTCTATCCGGGTTGGGACTTGTTTAACATAGATTGTCCATCTTCGAGAAAGCAGGTAAGCGAGCGAGCAGACCAGCAAGCTAGGCAGCAGAAGGTGATACGAATTGGTCATCTCGCTCACAAAAATAATGGTCGAGATTGGGGCATTGGATACCGCGGCAAAGAACCCGGCCATTCCAACCACCACAAAAGCCCCAGGCTGAGTGACAATCCCCGGCATGATGGCATTAAAGATCCTGCCAACAGCTCCACCAAGGGCTCCGCCGATCACCACCGACGGGCCAAATACCCCCCCACTCCCTCCGGAACCAATAGAAAAAGAGGTGGTGAGTATTTTTCCCAGGGCGATGCCGAGTAGAAGGAGCGTGGGGAGTTGATTGTCCAAGGCCATTTGGGCAAATCCGTAACCAAAGGCCAGGGTTTGAGGGAGAAAAAAACCTATGGCCCCTGCACACAGGCCACCGATAGCAGGCTTGATATGATTTGGAACCTTCAGGGTCTTGGCAAAGCGGTGCACACCATAAAACGATTTGATGTACAAGATGCCGCCCCCAACCAATACAAAAGCGAGTACAATGTAGGGACCCAATTCCAAGGGATTTCGGAAAACAAAATCCTGAGATTCAAAGAGTGAACCCCAGCCGAAGACTAGGCAAAACAGGCAGTAGGCAACCACAGAAGAGATACCGGCTGGAATAATAACCTCTGATTCAAATTCCGGGTCACAATAAAGTACTTCTGCCGCAAAGAGTGCGCCGGCCAGTGGTGCCCGGAAGATGCTTCCTATACCGGCGCCCATCCCCGCTGCCAACATGATGCGGCGATTCCTATCAGAGAGCTTCAACCTTGTCGCAAGATAAGAGCCAAATCCGGCCCCGATCTGAGCAATGGGCCCCTCACGGCCCCCGGACCCGCCTGTGGTTATGGTTAGGGCAGAGGCTATTGTCTTGATGAAGGGTATCCTTCCACGGACAAACCCTCCCTTATTGTGATAAGCGTCGATGGCGGCATCCGTACCATGCCCTTCTGCCTCGGGGGCAAAAGTATAGACCAGCCAGCCGCTTATTATGCCTCCAAAGGCTGGCAGAAAAAAAAGCATCCAGCGGCTGAAGGGTGTCTCCGTCGGGTGAAAAAGGTGGGACTCTCCAGCTGGCTGGGGCGGACGGTAGCCTGCCATCTGATCCATGAAGACATGCAGCCCTGCCTGGCATAGATATTGAAAGGCTATTGCGCCCAGACCGGCTATGAGGCCTATCAGGACATAATAGAACATCCATTTTCCCGCAGACGTAATCTGGGTTCTTCTGATTTTCAGGATGAAATGACTGAAACGTCTTTTTTGCTTCAAAGAAATTGCCTTTTGATTCAATCTTTGGTACTGGACGTCACAGAATGCAAGTGTAGCTGTTTTTGTGCTGCCATGGGTTTATTGTTCATAGTCACCTGGATTCCTTAGGTCAAGAAAAAAGGCTTCGATGCAGCGTACCCCTGAAGAGGTTTGAGGAAGGAACAATGATTATGTCCGAGCGAATAAGCAATATCAAGCCGTCGCCTACCTTGGCGATGAATGCAAAGGCCTTGTCGATGAGAGCAGCGGGGATTGATGTCATTAGCTTCGGGGTTGGGGAGCCCGATTTTGATACGCCCAGGCACATCAGGGAAGCGGCTGTACAGGCCATAGAGGAAGGATTTACAAGATATACGGCGGTGGGCGGTATTCCTGAACTAAAAGACGCTATTGTGGAAAAATTCAGGCGTGACAACAATCTTAATTATGAATCCGACGAGGTCATGGTTTCGTGCGGAGGAAAGCATGTTCTTTACAACTTGGCTCAGGCCTTCTTGAACCCAGGCGATGAAGTGATCATCCCTGCTCCTTACTGGGTGTCCTATCCACCGATTGTGACGCTTGCCGGTGCTAATCCCGTGGTTGTTGGCACAGAGGAGGAAGGTGATTTCAAATTGTCGCCAGAATCTCTTGAGGCGGCCATTACACCCGGAACAAGATTGCTGGTTCTCAACAGTCCTTCCAACCCGACCGGTTCGGTCTACACCGAATCTGAATTAAGGGCCTTGAGCGAGGTCATCTCAAAACATGATATCTGGGTCGTGTCAGACGAAATATATGAGAAACTGATTTTTGACGACAGACCCTTTTACAGTATTGCCCAGGTGAGTGAGGAGGCAAAGTCCAAGACCTTTATTGTGAATGGGGTGTCCAAGACCTATGCCATGACAGGCTGGCGTATCGGGTATGTGGCCGGACCACGCGAAATAATAGCGGGGATGAACAAAATCCAGAGTCAGAGCACCTCAAACCCCAATTCGATAGCTCAGAAGGCTGCGGTTGTGGCTCTGAACGGACCCCAAGATTCGATCAGGACAATGCTCGAGGCTTTTGATGAGCGGCGACAATACTTAGTGCAGCGATTGAATGCCATAAAAGGGGTCCATTGCAATATGCCTGGCGGGGCCTTCTACGCATTTCCGAATTTCAGCCATTATTTTAATACCGAGACAGAAGGAGAAACAATAAAAGGCTCCGTCGACCTTTGCGAGTACCTTTTGACCGAAGCCCGGGTGGCCCTGGTGCCAGGAATGGCCTTCGGTGATGACGACTTTATAAGATTTTCATATGCAACAGGGCTTGAAACGATAAAGGAGGGGCTCGATAGGATAGAGAACGCTCTGGAGAAGTTGGTTTAGTCACTGGCCATTGGTCACATGATTATGATCCGCTATTTTCATAACCAGTGACCAATGGCCAGTGACGAATAACTCATATCCAAGCTTATCGACCCTTTCTCTTGGACGCCTTGAGTGGATTGATCTTGGCATTCTTGACCTGAGTTTCCTTCGTAACATGGGTGGCAAAGTTGCAGTCCCCATTTTTCCACTTAACCGAAGGATCCGGACAGGCTGTGCAATACCAGCCGGAAGAAAACTCTGAAGCACGGTTACATCCATGGCAATCCTCCACGACCGGGTGGCAACCGCCACCATTAAAGGAACAACCTTTCTTTGTCATAAAGATGCACTCCAAGCTGTCTTTTACAGTAGTACAAACCATCGGAATCACCCCCTTTCCATTTTGTGTCATTTTATGATCTTGTCCATCGGAACAAAAAAGTTAGCGTTTTTACCAACGCATTTTGAGCTTGTCAACAAGATTCTGGACGCCCCGGACTCTCTGAAGAGGGCAATTTTCTTCTGAACGCATCGGGACAATTGGCGAAACGCACCTGAACAATCAGCCGAGCAGGAACCTCCTCTTGTTTTCAATAAATGTTTATGATAAATCAAAAATATAAAACGTAGTTTGGGCTTTGTCAAACGAACTATCCCATGAATAACGGAGTGAGGTGAACTATGCCGGTCTTTACGTGGAAGGGAGAAGACAGGTCGGGAGCAGCCCAGAAGGGTGAAATAGAGGCTCCTCACGAGCATGCAGTGCGCGCACAGTTGCGTCGTATGCAGATAAAACCCACCAAGATAAAGCAGAAGAGCAAGGATCTCTTTGAGAATGTCTCCTTCATGCAGCCGAAGGTACAATCCAAAAATGTGGTGATCTTTGCAAGGCAATTTGCGACCATGATCAACGCCGGACTCCCGCTGATTCAGAGCCTAAATATTCTTGAGTCCCAGGAAGAGAACAAGACCTTTAAAGCCATCCTGAAAGAGGTCAAGGAAAACGTGGAAGAGGGCTCTACGCTTTCCGATGCCATGGGAAAACACCCAAAAGTGTTTGATGAGTTGTTTGTTAATATGGTGGCGGCAGGCGAAGTGGGCGGTATCTTAGATACCATTTTGAACCGCGTTTCCGCATACATGGAAAAGGCCATGAAGCTCAAGAGACAAGTCAAGGGAGCCATGACCTATCCTGCTATCGTCCTCGTTATTGCAGTCCTGGTCATCGTTGTGATCTTGGTCTTTGTCATCCCCGTATTTGAAAAGATGTTTGCTGACTTTGGAGGGACGCTTCCCGTTCCCACCCAGATTGTGGTCGCCATAAGCAACTTTGCCAAAGGGAATATTGTCTACATGATTATCGGACTCGGGCTTCTTGGTTATGCATTTAAGCGTTTTTATGGCACTGAAAAGGGGCGTGTCCTGGTGGACGACGTCGTGCTCAAATTACCGGTCTTCGGCCCCCTCTTGCGCAAGGTCGCTGTGGCCAAGTTCACCCGCACCATGAGCACGATGATCAGCAGCGGCGTCCCCATCCTGGAGGCACTCGACATTGTGGCAAAGACCTCAGGCAACAAGACCGTTGAGAGGGCCATCTACGACGTCCGTTCGGGTATCACCCAGGGGCGCACAATGGCAGATCCACTAGGTGAGAGCGGGGTGTTTCCATCCATGGTGGTGCAGATGGTGGCAGTTGGCGAACAGACAGGAGCCCTCGACGCCATGCTTGAAAAGATCGCCGATTTTTACGATGACGAGGTGGATGCCGCAGTTGAAGGTTTGACCTCCATGATTGAGCCCTTTATGATGGTATTTCTGGGTACGACTATTGGTGGACTGGTGATTGCCATGTATCTGCCGATTTTCAAGATGGCAGGCGTGGTTGGCGGATAGAGAAGTGGCTGGAGTTGATCCCAAGGAACAGCCTTCCAAGGACGTTCTGTTTAGAAGACTCCAGTGGTTGATGTTTTGGCGGGTCATATTTGTCACAGTTCTCCTGGGTTCAAGCATTCTGGTCCAGTTCAAGGATCGTGGATCGCTTGCCCCACCCCTCCTCGTTCTCTATGGACTGATTGCAGCTGTCTATCTTCTCACCTTTGCATACATTATAGTCTTTAAGCGACTCGGCCCCAGTCTTAGGTTCGCCTATGTTCAAATCGGGCTGGACACCCTGTTTGTCAGTTTCCTGATATATGTGACTGGCAGCATTGATAGCGTGTTCTCCTTCCTTTATTTAGTAGTCATTGTTTACGCTTGTATCTTTCTGTACAAGAAAGGGAGCATGATCACGGCGACCCTGTGCAGTGTGCAGTATGGGGTCATGATGGATCTGGAATACTACGGAATCCTGAAACCGTTTTATGACTCTGCCCTGAGTATCCAGGACCATGAGGGGTCCTATGTGTTTTACAAGATCCTCATGACGATGGTGGCCTGTTTTTTGGTCGCCTTTCTGGGCAGCTCTCTCGCGCAGCAAACCCTCAGAACGGAGAAGGAGCTTCAGGCAAAACAAAAAGATCTGGAACAGCTGGAGGCCGTTAGTGGCAGTATCATACACAGTATTGACAGCGGCCTTCTCACTTTGAACTCCGGAGGTATCATAAGCACCTTTAACCGGGCAGCTGAGGAGATATCTGGATTTGACCGAGAAGAGGTGTTGGGAAGGCCTTTGGCTAACATCTTCCCGGACGTGGTGGAGCACGTGACATCATCAGATGCTTCTCTCAAGAAGGGGCCATACCGTTATGAGATGGAATTCACGAAGAAAGACGGGTCAATGGGTTATTTGGGTTTTTCTATGTCTTTATTGAAAGAGCCTGACGGAAAGTCAATAGGCAACTTATTGATTTTTCAAGATTTAACTGCGTTCAAGAACATGGAAGATCATGTGAAAAGGGTGGAAAAATTGGCCGCCGTTGGCGAGATGGCTGCCGGTATTGCCCATGAAATGAAGAATCCCCTGGCATCCATGAGTGGCTCGATCCAGCTACTCAAGAAAGGGGTGGACATCACTCCAGTGGCCAACAAACTAATGGATATTGTGCTGAGAGAAACAGATCGGCTTAATGCCCTCGCAAATGATTTCCTTCTTTTTGCACGTCCCACATCAGACAATATAGCACCTGTAGAGTTGAGTTCAGCGGTTGAAGACACTTTGGAGCTCTTCAGAAAAAACGGTATTTGGCAGAACAGGATCACCGTGGTCCAGGATCTTGCTCCCGAGGTGTGGACAGAGATGGATTCAAAGCATACACACCAGATCATGTGGAACTTACTTTTGAATGCTGCTGAGGCTATTGAAGGGAGGGGAACCATACAGGTCTCCTCGAAGGCTTCAGAAGATATGGTGCAAGTAACGGTGAAAGACGATGGCTGTGGGATGTCAAACGACACGATTGCCAAGATCTTTGATCCTTTTTTCACCACCAAGTCGCATGGCACCGGCTTGGGGCTCTCTGTGGTCTACAGGCTTCTGGAATCTTACAACGGACGCATGGATGTTCAGAGTCAACAGGGCCAGGGGAGTACCTTCACCGCATACCTCAAGAGAATAGACCTGCCAGGCCTTTTACCTTGACACCTCCAGGCAAATACGTTAGCTGAACTGCAACAGAGAACGCATTACCCGTCCCGATAAATCCCCACAAATCCCGATGTACGGTGATTTATGGGGACTATAGGGAGTTTTGATCGTAAATAATTCAAAAATTGACGATTTATGAAGATAAATAACGATCTTCGAAAGGATCTCGTTGCTGTATGGACGAAACGAGTGAAATAATCCGCCAGCGACGCGAAAAAGCAAGGGGTTTAGCCGACCAGAATATTGAGCTTTATCCCAACGACTTTGAGGTGTCACACAGGGTTGATGGTGTGCGGGAACACATTCATCAGCTGAAAGAGGGCGAGGAGAGTACCGCAGTCTTTGCCATGGCAGGCCGCATCATGGCACTAAGAGGTTTTGGGAAGGCGGCTTTCATTCATTTTAGAGATTATACCGGACAGATTCAGGCGTACATAAAACGAGACGAGATCGGTGTGGAACAATACGCCTTGTTCAAACAATTTGATGTTGGCGACTTTATTGGAATTAAAGGAAGTGTGTTTCAGACGAAGACCGGTGAGTGGACCCTTTTTGCCAAGGAGATTCGGCTCCTTTGTAAGGCTATCAGGCCGCTTCCGGAGAAGTTCCACGGGTTGAGGGATCCAGAAAAACGGTACCGCCAAAGGTACCTTGATCTCCTAATGAACCCGAATGTTCGGGATGTATTTATTAAGAGGGCTCGTATAATTGAATCCTTTCGTAATTTTCTCTTGGAGCGAAGTTTCTTAGAGGTTGAGACTCCCATGATGCAACCCGTACCAGGGGGCGCTGAGGCAACTCCTTTTAAGACCTTCCACGATGCCTTAGGGATGGAGCTTTTCTTGCGGATTGCACCAGAGCTTTATTTGAAACGACTTGTAGTAGGGGGGTTTGAACGGGTTTTTGAAATCAATCGCAGTTTCAGAAACGAGGGAATCTCAAGCCGGCACAATCCCGAGTTCACCATGTTGGAGTTTTATCAAGCTTACGCGACTTACGAAGATCTGATGTCCCTGACCGAAGAGATGTTTCGATTTGTGACACAGCGGGTTTTGGGAGAAACACACTTTACGTACCAGGGGAACGCGATCGATATGACTGGGCCATGGCGCCGGTTAACGCTTAAAGATGCTTTGAGCGAACTGGGTGGTATTGAGCCTTCCATGTGGAACGATCGACAACGTTTGCTCGATTTTGCCAAATCAGAAGGTGTTGAGATCAAAAAAGCAAGGCGAGCTGGCAATATCCTGATGAAACTGTTTGACGTGTTGGTAGAACCGAAGCTGATTGAGCCGACGTTTGTTGTGGGCTATCCTGTGGAGGTTTCGCCTCTCGCGAGGAGGAGCAGCGAAGAACCTGACATCACCGAGCGATTCGAACTCTTTATTGGAGGACGAGAAATTGCTAACGGGTTTTCGGAATTGAACGATCCGTCTGACCAGAAAAGACGCTTTCTGGATCAAGTTGCGAACCGAGAAGATGGTGACCAGGAAGCTCACCATATGGATGAGGATTACGTGGTGGCACTGGAATACGGTATGCCATCGACGGCTGGCGAAGGTGTTGGAATCGATCGGTTTGTGATGTTGCTAACCGACTCGGCCTCTATACGTGAAGTAATCCTTTTCCCCCAGCTAAGAAAGGCTGGTCAATAGAGGAAGAAAGTTAACTGGTTTCCATCCATAAATGGCCATTTTTCGCAATCTCGGCGTCAATCTGCGGGATCGCTTGTGCGACGCACCAAATGTACGTCTCCGCGCAATCCCTTGATTTCCTTGACCTTGCGGAAAATTCCTCATTTCTGGATTGAAAACTCACGCCAGTACCCATCACCAAGAGACTGATTTATGGATGGGCACTAACTGAACTAAAGTGCCTATAGTGCTTGACGTTTGTCCGCCTTGAGCGGAGAAGAAACTCTTAGTGAGAATGAGCTTAAGTCTTTTGACTTTGCGTGCGTTAGCTCACCATGACTATTAACGAATAACAAAGAGCAGGTTATGTCGTTTGAATTCTTTGTCGGTCTCCGATATCTTAGGGCGAGACGCAAGCAGGCCTTTATCTCTCTCATCACATTCATCTCCGTTGCAGGGGTTATGCTTGGGGTAATGGCGATGATGGTCGTGCTGGCAGTAATGACCGGATTCGGGAAAGACATCAAGTCCAAGATATTAGGGGCAAACGCTCATATCCGGGTCATGAGCCGCGATGGGAAGTTGGACCAACATGAAGAGGTGATGACTGGGATTGAGGAGGTAGAAGGGGTAAAAGCCTCGGCTCCGTTCATTTACAGCCAAATTATGCTCCGTCGTGGTTCAAGTGTCTCCGGGGCTATCTTGAGAGGGATTGATCCTTCTCGTGCCGGACAGGTGGTGGACATTGAAAAGAGTGTGAAGGAGACTGATTTACAGGCCTTGACAAGGGTGCCTGATTCTCATGCCGGCTCAACAGAGGGCGGGAAGGCGTCGCCTGGCATCATCCTGGGAAAGGAGCTGTCCCATCTGTTGGCTGCGTATCCTGGAGACGAAGTCTACGTTGTATCCCCCTTTGGTGGTAGCCTGACACCCATTGGGGGTCGCATACCTCACATGAAGAAGTTTAAGGTGGTAGGCCTTTTTGATTCAGGCATGTACGATTATGACACATCCTTTGCCTATGTTTCCATTGAATCGGCGCAGCAGATCCTCAGACTTGGGCCATCGGTTCATGGCGTAGAAGTTAAGGTAGACGACATTTACAATGTTGATCAGATATCAAAATCTATTGTCAAACGTCTGGGGACTGGCTACTGGACACAGGACTGGATGCAAATGAACAAGAACTTCTTTTCAGCCCTTAAGCTGGAAAAGACCGTCATGTTTATCATCCTGGTTTTGATCATTCTAGTGGCTGCTTTCAACATTATCAGCACCCTTATTATGATGGTCATGGAGAAAAACAAGGATATTGCCATTCTCAAATCTATGGGTGCAACTAGTAAAAGCATCATGAAGATTTTCATGTTTGACGGTCTTGTCATAGGAGTAGTGGGTACCATCCTCGGAATAATGGGAGGGAGCGTGCTCTGTTTTCTGTTAAAGCGGTACGAATTCGTAAAACTTCCGAGCGATGTTTACTACATTTCCACTCTTCCGGTTAGGGTGCAGGTGGTCGACGTGGCCTTGATAGCTCTGTCCGCCATTGTCATCAGCTTTTTGGCCACTCTCTATCCCTCGTATCAGGCGTCCAGATTGGACCCTGCAGCAGCCATCAGGTATGAATAATCAGCAGCCATTGATACGGGTCACAAATGTTCGCAAATCCTTTATTACTAATGGTAATCGTGTGGATGTACTGCAAGGTGTTGATCTGGATATTTACGAGGGCGAGATGGTTGCTATTGTGGGAGCGTCGGGTGTGGGAAAGTCAACTCTTCTCCACGTTTTGGGTACTTTGGAGCGACCGGATCATGGGGAGATCTTCTATCGGGGAGAAAGTGTTTTCACCTACAACGAGCCTAAGCTTGCCTCTTTTCGTAATCAGACCATCGGTTTTGTGTTTCAGTTTCACCATCTGCTGCCAGAATTCAATGCCTTGGAAAACACCATGATGCCTGCTTTAATCAAAGGCGTGAATGCCAAAGAAGCTTGTGAACAGGCTGAAGCTATCTTAAGCCGGGTGGGCTTGGGGAATCGCCTCAGACATCTTGTTGGGGAACTGTCAGGGGGAGAGCAGCAAAGAGTGGCTGTAGCCAGGTCTCTGGTACTTAGACCATCTGTCCTTTTAGCGGACGAACCTACCGGTAATCTGGATGCCAGAACAGGTGAGTCAATACATGATCTTTTGATTTCACTGAATCGTGATGACGGCATTACAGCTGCGGTAGTCACTCACAATATGGAGTTGGCTGAGAAGTTGTCTCGGAGGGTAACACTAGTGGACGGCAAAGCATTGTCAATAGATTGAGGTGAAGATGTTGAAAAGGCTGTTATTATGTGTATTCGTGTTGTTGATTTGCGGCACCAGCGCAGTAGCCCAGGAAGAGGTTCGTGTGCTTGTACTTCCGTTCGGAGTTCATGCACCCGAAAGGCTTGATGAATTAAAGGGGCAGATCCGGGATATTGTTGCAGAGCAGCTTGAAGAACAGGGAGTCGTGATAGTAGAGAGTGACGAATCAGTTGAAGGACTACTGCCCGGCACTGAGGAGGGTGGCCTGAACCGCTTAAGGACATTGGGGCTCAATGCGGGGGCCGATTTTGTAATATGGGGTAGTCTTACCAAGATTGGCAAACGCTTTAGTCTTGATGTCAAGGTCATGGCATCATATGGGGATGCTTCTCCAGAGCCTGTTTATGTGGAGGGGGAGGGTCTTGAGATCCTTCTCGATTCTGTTCAAAGAGTGGCCAGGGACCTTGGGATTAAGGTATTCAGGCGTGAGAAGGTGGCAGAGATCATCGTAACGGGGAACAAACGGATAGAAGCTGAAGCAATCAAGAGAGTCATGGAGACCAAAGAGGGAGACATTTATCTGAAAAGGCATCTGCAGGACGATCTGAAGTCAATTTACAAAATGGGATATTTTTCCGATGTTCGGGTAGAGTCCTCCGACAACCCAAGTGGCAAAGTCGTGACTTTTCAAGTTGTTGAAAACGCAACGATTCGCAACATTGGAGTCAAGAATAACAAAGAGTTCGATGATGAAGAAATCAAAGATGTCGTCACTGCCAAGTTAGGTTCGATTTTGAACATAAACAGGCTGCAAGGCGACCTGAGACAGATCGAAAATCTTTACAAAGGAGACGGATATCATAATGTCAAGGTGACCTATGAAACAAAGCCCGTGGCGGAGAATAGGGCTGACGTTGATTTTATTGTCGAAGAGGGTGAAAAGGTATTCGTCAAGGCCATTTCTTTTGAAGGAAACAAGGCCTATGACAGTGAGAAACTGAAGGATTTTATGAAGACGAAGGAGAAAGGTTTCTTCTCATGGTTTACGTCTTCAGGAGATCTGGATCATGAAGTCTTGGACCAGGACGTGTCTATGATTGCCGCATACTATCACAATCATGGTTACATTGAGGCAAAAGTGGCTGAACCGAAGCTGACGTATGAAGGGGAGGAAATCCTTATCAACATCAAGATAGATGAAGGCTCCCGGTTCGAGGTTGGCAATGTGGATATTGACGGGGATTTGATTCAGCCCAAAAGCGAAATGCTAAAAAGAATGAAGATTGCCCGGGGAGAAGTTTACAACCGTGAACTCATACGAGAAGACATTCTGGCCCTTCAGGACAGTTACTCAGATGCAGGTTATGCCTATGCGGCTATTTCACCGCGGATTGACCAGGACACAGAGAAACTTACAGCCAACGTCACATATTTGATCGACAAAGGACCACCAGTATATTTTGAAAAGATTATTATAAATGGCAATACCAAGACACGTGACAAGGTCATTCGCAGAGAACTGCAGGTGTATGAGCAGGAGTTGTTCAGCGGCAGACGCCTGAAGCGAGGGGTACGAAATCTTTACCGCCTAGACTTTTTTGAAGACATAAGGGCAAATACCGCCAAGGGGACTGCTGACGATAAGATGACCCTGAAGATTGATGTGACAGAAAAACCGACGGGCGCTTTTAGCTTTGGTGCTGGATATAGCTCTCAGGACGATCTGTTTGGAGTGTTTTCGGTTGCACAAAAAAACCTATTTGGACGCGGCCATGTTTTAAATGTGAGGGCCCAACTGGGCGGAGAAGCCTCCAGGTATACCCTGAGCTTTACTGAACCCTGGCTCTTTGATATCCCTCTATCAGCAGGTTTTGATGTTTACAACTCGATTCGGGACTATGACACCTATGATAAGGACAGCATCGGCGGTATCATTCGGTTTAGCTATCCGGTTTTTGATTACACGCGGGTACATCTTTCCTATAACTATGACAAGTCAGAAATCGAGGACCTCACTGACGACGCTTCATTCGAGATCAGGGAGTGGGAGGGAGAAAGTGTCGGCCACACCTTGACCGGTGTTTTACGTCGCGATTCAAGGGACCGCACTTTCAATCCTACTGAAGGCTCGGACAACAGCATCACGGTTAAGCATGCGGGAACACCTTTTGGCGGCGATATTGGTTTCACAAAGTATGTTGGGGATTCTGGATGGTATATCCCGCTTTTCTGGGATACAGTTGGGCTACTGCATGGCCGCATCGGGTATATACATGATGATGCGGTTGGAGAGGTCCCTACGTGGGAGCGTTTTTACTTGGGCGGCATGAACTCGGTCCGGGGTTATGACTGGCGGGACATTAGCCCAAGGGATCCTGTCACTGACGATGAGATCGGCGGGGACAAAATGGTGCAGTTCAACCTGGAATTTATAGTTCCGATCGCAAAAAAAGCGGGTCTAATGGGGGTACTTTTCTATGACACAGGGAATGCGTACAACGATGGAGAAGATATAGATCTTTCTGACCTGCGGGAGAGCGTTGGCTTCGGTGTCCGATGGTATTCTCCTATGGGACCTATGCGTCTGGAGTATGGTTACATTTTAGAGACTGATTCGAGAGGTGACGGTAAGAAAGGTGATGGTGGTTGGGAGTTCAGCATGGGGTCGGCATTCTAGTCGTCTGTCACTGGTCAGTAGGCGGTGAGTTTCGATTTCGGATTTGGCGCAAGTTTACACCGTGAGACCTTTGCATAACCCCTTTTCACTTAGTTATATGAACTTTTTGACCCACCTACGGGCTTGCTCACTAAATCCTGAAAACTCAGCCTAATGGCCTCAAACAGTTCAGGATTTGCCCACTGACGTGGGCCGTTCGCTTCGCCCGGCTGGGTGCCCCAAAAAGCTCATGAGGGGCGTTCCAAGGAGCTATGCAAAGGTCTCCACCTTATCACTTTGAGAGATTGCATTTTGTGTCGGCATGCGGATTTCGGGTTCAGAGTAAGCTGAAACGAATATCCAGGATCAAGCATCCATTATCTACCAACAAGAGGCAAATGACAGTAACCAATGACCAATAAAGGAGGTCCTTTATGAAGATGCGTACCACATTTTTGACCTTAACCCTTTGTTTGTTCGGCCTTAGCGGATTCGTTTACGGGGCTGAGGTGCAAAAAATTGGAGTCGTCGATCTCCAGCAAGTGATCGAAAAATCGAATCCTGGCAAGAGGTCGTCTGTGGAGATCAAGAGCCAGGGGAAAAAGATGGAAGAGGTTCTCAAGGAGAAGGGCTCTGAGATTGAAGGGCTGAAAAAGACCTTGGATCAAAAGGCATTAGTCATGAGTGATGATGCGCGTGGTGCAAAGGAAAAAGACCTGCGCGATAAGATTACTGAGTTCAAATCTCTGCAGAAACGGTATCAGGATGTTCTGAGAGAACTAAACATCAACCTCTCCAAGCAGATAACACAAGACGTTTTTGAGATAGTTGAAGGAATAGGCAAAGCGGGCGGCTACTCATTGATTGTTGATCGCCGTGTGGGGGGTGTACTTTACGCGCCCAAGGCCATTGATATAACTGATAAGGTCATAGAAAAATACAATGCCTTGGATGCCAAGCGGAGCAAGAAGGAAGACGCTTCCGCAAAGTCAAAGAAAAAGGAATGACGAGTTTGGTCATGGAGCTAACTGTCCAAAAGATTGCGGAACTGGTCAGCGGTGAGGTTGTGGGGGATGGCGATTTTGTCATCAAAGGTGTTTCTCCGTTTGATGATGCCGGTCCGGATGATATCACGTTTGCTGCATCCGCCAGGTACAAGAAGCGCCTTGAGGAGACCCGCGCAGCTGCTGTGATTGTCTCTCTTGAAATTTTGGAATCTAAGAAGATCCTTGTTCGTGTTGAGAATCCGACCTTGGCCCTGGCCAAGGTATCTGCCTTATTCCATCCGGTTCACCGCCCGGTGGTTGGGGTCAGCCAGGATTCCCATGTCGGGAAGGATTTCAGGTGTGGTGCTGATGTTGCCATCTATCCAGGTGTGTTCATCGGAGATGACGTTACTTTGGGTGACCGCGTGACGGTCCATCCGGGGGTGGTGATTGATAATCGTGTGACGGTGGGTGATGATGTGGTTCTGCATCCGAATGTATGCATCTTGGAGCGTTGTGAGATTGGAGACAGGGTCATCATCCATGCGGGTTCTGTGATAGGTAGTGACGGTTTTGGATTTGCACCTGATGAGGGCCGCTATCACAAGATTCCACATATCGGCAGCGTTCGCATTGATGATGACGTAGAAATCGGCGCTTGCAACACAATTGACCGGGCAACTTTTGGGAAGACGTGGATCAAACGAGGCGTGAAGACAGATAATCTAGTAACCATTGCTCACAATGTTGTGGTTGGTGAAGATACTGTCCTGGTTGCACAGGTGGGAATTGCAGGGAGTGTAACGATTGGTGACCATTCAATCCTTGCTGGCCAGGCGGGGGTAGCGCAACATGTCACCATCGGTAACCGTGTAACTGTCGGAGGCCAAGCAGGAGTTGCCAAATCCGTACCCGACGATCAGATTGTTTCTGGTACTCCGGAAATGCCTCACCGACTCTGGTTGAAAGTTTCCAATATCATCCCCAAACTGCCGGACATGAAGAAAAAGATAAGAGAACTGGAAAAACGTATCGAACGGCTGGAAAAGGTTTCTGAGGATTAGTCACGGAATGCACGTAAATTGCCTGAAGTGTCTAAAGTGGGCCGAAGTTCGATATAAAAGACGTTGCAAGTCAACAAGCTCTTCATCCTTCAAACTTAGGCACGTCAGTCCACTCTGTGCACACAGCATGTCAACAGCTTGAGCCGGCCCAACCAAAGGCAAACTCATTTGAGAGGAATGAGGCATGGAAACGATATATGACATTCGCAAGATCATGGAGCTTCTGCCGCATCGGTATCCCTTTATCCTCGTGGATCGAATCCTGGAGATGATACCGAATGAACGCATAGTTGGCCTCAAGAATGTGACTATCAATGAGCCGTTTTTCCAGGGCCACTTCCCTGGAACACCTGTTATGCCGGGGGTGCTCATTGTTGAAGCCATGGCGCAGGTAGGAGGTATCCTTGTTTATGCTTCTCGCTCCAACGAGAATTGGAAAGGTCTGATCTATTTTATGGGCATTGATAAGGCCCGTTTCAGAAAGCCTGTGACTCCGGGAGACCAACTGGTCATTGAGATAATCTGGACAAAAAGACGCGGACAGGTTTCAAAAATGTCCGGCAAGGCAACTGTGGATGGAACTTTGGTTGCAGAGGCTGAGGTCATGGCCATGACGGAAGACAAATCATGATACATCCTACTGCAATCGTTGATCCTAAGGCCGAGATCGATTCTGATGTTCAGATTGGTCCCTACGCTGTCATAGCCCCTGACGTTCAGATAGAGGCTGGCACAGTTGTTGGCCCTCACGTCACCATAGACCAATACACGACCATTGGACCAGATTGTCAAATATTTCAACACGCAGCCATTGGTGCTGTTCCTCAGTCCCTGAAATTCAAGGGAGAGAAGACGGTCGTAAAGATTGGTCGGGGAACGACGATTCGAGAGTTTGTGACAATTCATAGGGGGACCGAGTTCGGTGGTGGCATAACCGAAGTTGGCGAAGAGAACTTCTTGATGGCCTATACCCACATTGCACATGACTGCTTCACCGGGCGTAACGTCATCTTTGCCAATGCCGCCACCCTTGGCGGCCATATCAGTGTGGGAGATTGTGCCACCGTGGGTGCCTTTGTAGCCGTTCACCAGTTTGTGCGGATCGGACAGTATGCCTTTGTGGGTGGCATGACTGCTGTGACGAAGGATATCCCGCCGTATGTGCTGGCATCAGGCACACCCCGCGCCAAGCTCCACGGGTTGAATTCCGTGGGTTTGAAGCGCCATCACTTTTCAACAGAAACAATTTTTGCCCTCAAGAAGACTTATCGCGTCCTGTTCCGACTGGGGTTGACCTTGAATGAAGCGATTGAAAGGGTAACTGCAGAGGTGGATCAGATACCAGAGGTTGTCAATTTCATAGAGTTCATCAAATCCTCTGAGCGGGGGATAACGAGATAGCCCGGATGGAACGCATTGGACTCATCGCGGGGAGCGGGCAGTTCCCCAATATCTTCTCAAAGGCCGCGAGGCAAAGAGGGTTAAAGGTTTACGCAGTGGCCCATGTTGGAGAAACCGACCCCCGACTGGAAACCCTTGTTGAGGCGATAAGGTGGGTAAAGATCGGTCAAGTAAACCGCCTCATCTCGTTTCTCAAACAGAATGAGGTCCACGATGCAGTGATGGTTGGGGCCATTACCAAGACCAAGATGTTTTCAGGGGTGAGGCCAGATCTGAGGGCCCTTAAGGTCCTTGCCACAATGGATCATACGCAGGATGATGGGCTCCTTCGGGCCTTTGCCGGCGAGCTGGAAAAAGAGGATATCACCGTTCGTCCTTCCACTTTCTTGTTGCCTGAACTCCTGGCACAGAAAGGATGCTGGACGCGGCGCAAGCCAACCAAGTCCGAGACGGCCGATGTCCGTTTCGGGTGGGGTATAGTCAAAGAGATTGGAAGATTAGATATAGGACAAAGTGTGGTTGTCCGGGACGGCTCGGTCATGGCTGTCGAGGCAATAGACGGCACGGATGCGACTATTCAGCGGGGAGGGAAACTCGGGGAGGAGAAGACCGTAGTGGTGAAGGCGAGTAAGCCGAATCAGGATATGAGATTCGATGTGCCCGCTGTAGGGCTCAAGACCATACAAACAATGTGCCATGTTGGGGCCTCGGTCTTGGCTGTTGAGGCCGGTAGGACGGTGGCCTTTGACAGGGAGGAGATGGTTGCGCTCGCCGATAGAAACGGCATTGCTATTATAGGTATTGAAAAAAAGGGATAGAGTTGCTCGTTTAAAGAAGCAAGATCTGGCCCCTAAAAACCTATTGTTGTGTCTCAGAAGTTTGTTCAAACAATATGGCTTCGCAATCAAGCCATTTTCCTTGCTCCGTGACCATTTTCGGGACGTCAGCTTCGTTCCGCTAAATCATAACAACTCGGGCCTAAGGCCCTCAAACAGCTTGTTATTTTTGACGCTCCACTCAGCTGACGTCTCATAGCGCAAAGCTTCACTCCGTGCCCGAAAATGCTCAATGTCGCTCGGAAAAGGCTTTCGGCGCCCGAAGACTGATGAAAGTTTTTTCCGAGACACGACACTATAGAGTAAACATTTTAGACATTCATATTGACTGAGTAAGACATGAAATCATTACGAGTTGGTGTTGTTGGCGTTGGATATCTGGGTAAGTTTCATGCGGAGAAGTATGCCCGGATTGAAGGCGTGGAGCTTGTGGGCGTGGTGGACGTCATTCCCGAAAGGGCGGAAAGTGTAGCAAAACGCTTGGGAACGGAATCTTTTGCCGACTACAGAGATCTGATTGAGCAGGTCGATGCAGTAAGCGTGGTGGTACCTACCCCCCTGCATTTTTCTGTCAGCCGTGATTTCTTGCAGAATGATGTGGATGTGTTGATCGAAAAACCGATGACAGAAACACTTGAACAGGCGGATGACCTCATAGAGATTGCAGATTCCCGTGGCCGAATCATTCAAGTGGGGCATCTGGAGCGATTCAATCCAGCGGTGGTTGCCCTGAGAGAGGTTGTGGGGCATCCTCTCTTCATAGAGTCTCACCGCCTGCATATTCCCAAGAGACCTGCAGGGGGAGGAGAAGTGCGAGGAACAGAAGTCGATGTGATCTTGGATCTGATGATCCATGACATCGACATCATACTGAACTTCGTGAAGTCCGCGGTTAAGAGTATTCACGCGTCTGGTGTTCCGGTGGTATCCTCCAGTGTGGACATTGCCAACGTACGGCTGGTCTTTGAGAATGGCTGTGTGGCCAACATAACCGCCAGCCGTATTTCCCTGAAGAATATGCGGAAGATACGTATTTTCCAGAAAGACACCTATGTTTCGGTCGATTATGCAGATAATGAGATTATCATCATCCAGAAGGGGGGGCAGGGCATGCCGCTTCCCATCCCCGGTATGGCTTTGCAGCGAAGAAGCTTTGAGGAGACTGATTCCCTCGAATCTGAGCTGGAGGCATTTGTTCAGTCGGTAAGGGATCGCGAGGTTCCATTGGTATCCGCGAGGGACGGACGGAATGCCCTGCGGGTCGCCCTTGACATCGTTGACCAGATCGAAGCCACCAACACGGACTTTCTGAAAAAGACCGGGTCATTCTAGGATTTATTCGTCTGCTGTCGACTTGGGTGCAGACTGTGATTGGTGTCCCTCCAAGTTCTCTTGCAGCACCATTTTGACCTGGTGGTATATCCCTGATTAGTTGAAGGATCAGTCCATCAACCGGCCATCTGGACATAGAAATCAAAAGGTTATGATAATTGCGGGGGAGGCCTCCGGCGATCTTCACGGGGCACACTTGGTGAGGGCCATGCGGGGACTCAACCCGGATCTTGAATTTTTCGGGATAGGTGGCGATTCCCTTCGACGAGCTGGAGTCGACGTAAGGGTTGATAACTCTCAAATGGCTGTCGTTGGAATTTCTGAGGCCATTTCAAAGATCAACCTCCTTTATAGAGTCCTCAGGCTGGCCAAGCAAGACCTCAAGAAGATCCGCCCCGCCCTTCTCATCCTGATAGATTTTCCAGACTTCAATCTTCGGGTAGCTGCGGCGGCCAAGAAACTGGGTGTGCCTGTCATGTATTACATCAGTCCTCAGGTTTGGGCTTGGCGGACTGCCAGGGTCAAGAAGATCAAGAAGTTGGTTGATCACATGGTCGTCATCTTCCCCTTCGAAGCGGATTTCTACAGAGAATGGAATGTGCCGGTTACATTTGCGGGACACCCCTTACTGGACAGCATGCGACTCGAGGGCAGTCAAGAGAAATCTGAAGAACTGGGGGGCGAGGGGGTGCTCATAGGCCTTCTCCCCGGCAGTCGCAACGAGGAGGTCTCTCGCCTTCTTCCCACGATGGTTGGGGTGGCAGAGATTTTGTCAGAAAGGATAGACGCCATACGTTTTGCCATACCTGTGGCCTCTTCCGTGAGTGAGCGTGTTGTGGAGACCATTGTTCAGGGGAGTACGGCAAGATTCTTGATCGTGTCTGAGAGGCTTCGAGACGTCCTGGATGAGGCTAAACTGGTTATAACGGCTTCGGGGACCGTGACATTGGAGGCGGCTATAGCAGGAACTCCTATGATCGTCGTGTATAAACTATCGCCTTTCAGTTACTGGCTTGCGAAGCGGATGGTTCGCGTCAAGCATATAGGACTGGCCAACCTGGTTGCAGAAAAGCCGGTTGTGCCAGAGTTGATTCAACATGAAGCCTCAGCCGAACAGATTGCTGAACAAGCGATCAAAATGATCAAAGATGAGAGAGGGCTTGCACAGATTCGCCTTGAGTTGCGGGGGGTGGCAGAAAGGCTGGGCGCTCCAGGGGCGTCGAAACGGGCTGCTGAGGTAGCGCTGAGCCTGCTTTCGAACAACTAATTGAGAACGGTTTTCAGAAATATGATCTGTTTTGAACCACTTAAAAAGACTGCCGTAAACGGAACATATTTTTGACCGGCACGCGCTCCCCGCACACGAAGTGCTGCCGTAAGGCAGAACCCTCGCCCTTCAGGGCGGGGAGGCTTCACAACCACTATAGCGTTAGAATGAACAGAAAATCAGATCAAAGGGCTGGGTTGAAGTGGTGGCTTGTTGGCTGGCTGGGGAAAGGTTTGGTCGACCTGATTTTCAAGACGATGCGGATTCGAGTTGTTGGCTTGGAGAAGGCCAGGGCGGAGATCGAGTCGAGGAGGTTTATATTTGCCTTCTGGCATTCGAGAATACTGATGGCTAGCTATCTTTTCAAGGGGTGGGGTGGGGTCGCTCTCGTCAGCAAATCCAAGGACGGAGAGATAATTACACAGATCCTGCAGCGCCAGGGCCAAGAGACTATCCGCGGATCCACCTCACGGCACGGTGTTCGGGCTATGGCCAAACTCATTAAGGCCCTTAAAGAAGAAATCCGTCCTGGCGGTATGGTTCCGGACGGTCCAAGGGGGCCGCGGTTCAAGGTCCAGCCTGGAATCATCACGCTGGCACAAAAGACGGGGTATCCTATTGTCCCGATCAGTTACAGTGCTAAGAGGTTGAAAGTTTTTGCCAGTTGGGACCGGTTTATTTTGCCCTATCCGTTCAACAAAGGTCACGTTATTTATGGCACACCCATTTCAGTTCCGTGGAAACTGGATGCGGACGGAAGAGAGCTTTATCGTATGAGACTTGAAGAGGAGCTCAACAGCATTACGAGAACGGTGGACCACTACTATGGCCACAGTATATACTAAGGTGTTCTGTTTTTCTGTGTGAGATACTGACCGTGACAAGAAATAGTGAGATAGATTTGTTTAGCATATGTCGGCGACTCTTGAAGCTGGTGAAAGCACAGTGGCTTCGCCTGTTCTTGGCCATGTTATGCATGATGGCGGTGGCAGCGCTGACTGCTGCGACTGCCTACATTGTAAAACCAGTGCTGGATGAAATCTTCTTCAAAAAAGACATAAGGATGTTGAGGCTCCTCCCTTTTGCTATCATCATTCTCTATATATTGAGAGGGTCGTGCTACTTTGGTCAGGCCTATCTCATGAATTATGTGGGTCACGGCATCATCAAACGGTTGCGTGACAAGCTATACAGTCACATTCATATGTTGTCTCTGTCTTTTTTCCACAAACATGACACTGGAACCCTTATGGCGAGGATTACTAACGACGTCAGTAAGGTTAAAGGGATGGTATCCGATGCTGTTACAGGGGTGCTAAAGGATTTCTTTACCATCATAGGCTTGCTATTCGTTATTTTCTACCGAGACTGGAAGCTGGCCTTGATTGCAGTCACTGTTTTGCCTGTGGCTGTGATCCCGATTGTGAGTTTTGGCAGGCGGGTGCGGAAGCTCAGCACTCGGTGCCAGGAAGCTGTTGCTGATATGAGTTCCCTCCTGCACGAGACCTTTACAGGGACTAGAATCGTAAAGGCCTTCGGGATGGAACCCTATGAAAATAAACGCTTTTTTGAAAAAACAGCTCGGTTGTTCAAGTACGAAATCAAGACCGTAATGGTCAAAGCTATGTCGTCGCCTGTCATGGAACTGCTGGGTGGAATTGGCATTACCCTTATTATTTGGTACGGCGGGTATAAGGTGATCACAGGGACCTCGACACCGGGTACTTTCTTTTCTTTTATGGCGGCCCTCATCATGTTGTATGAGCCCATCAAGAGGATCAGTAAACTGAACAATGTCATCCAGGAAGGGCTGGCCGCAGTAGTTCGAATCTATGATATCCTCGATACTGATTCGGACGTTGTGGAGAGCAAGAATGCCATTGAGCTCAAGCCGAGGAATTACTCGGTGGTCTTTCGCAATATCTCTTTCAAGTACCAGGACCAAATGGTCCTGAAAGATATCGATCTTGAGGTTAGGAACAGCGAAATCGTTGCTTTGGTAGGTATGAGCGGCGGAGGTAAGACTACCCTGGTAAATTTGATTCCTCGATTCTACGATGTAACCGAAGGGGCCGTCCTCATCGACGGGTATGATATCCGTGATGTGACCATTAAATCACTTCGTAATCAGATTGGCATTGTGACCCAGGATCCTATTCTTTTTAACGACACCATTCGAAACAATATCGCTTATGGGCGTCTGAATTCCTCAGATGCCGATATTATGGCGGCTGCTAAGGCCGCACATGCTTATGATTTCATCCAGGGCTTTCCCGATAAGTTCGAGACTGTCGTGGGCGAACGGGGGGTGCGGCTTTCGGGAGGTGAGAAGCAGCGCATTTGCATTGCCCGGGTGCTTTTGAAGAATGCTCCCATCCTGATCTTGGATGAAGCAACTTCTTCCTTGGATAGTGAGTCAGAGCTGCTGGTTCAAGAGGCCCTTGAAAACCTGATGAAGAGTCGGACGACCTTTGTGATCGCTCATAGGCTATCGACTATCCGGAGTGCTGACCGAATTATCGTCATTGTGAATGGCAGGGTCGTGGAGGAAGGCAAACACGAAGACCTCCTCGCCTTGAGCGGTGAGTATCACAAACTTTATAACATGCAATTCAAGAACAACGATCATAAACCAGCCCTCTCCTGAAGCCGAGCATGTGCAGGGCCATTTCTATTAAAATCATCAAGGTGAGACATTTAAACGTCCAATGTTGGAATATCTGGAGAAGGTAGACATAAGGCTTTTCTATTTGATCAACAGAGACGGGCAGAACACGCTTTTTGATTATGTGATGCCCATAATTTCTAACTTTAATTATTTCATTGTCCCGCTAGTCCTCTGGGGCCTTTTTTTGCTTCGACGAAAACCTTTGATGGTTCTGGGCGTTATTCTGGTCGTTGCCTTTTCTGATTCGCTTTGCTATTTCGTGCTAAAGCCGCTTTTTGGTCGCCTCCGACCTTTTGATATGCTGTCAGCCGTCCATCTTTACAAGGGGAGTTGGTCTATAACTGGGACTGTAAGTCAGGTAGAAGGTATACATTCACTCAGTCTTCCTTCGTCCCATGCCACGAGTGTATTTGCCGCGTCCTTTTTCCTCAGTTATCACATAAGACCATGGTGGCCTCTCTTCTATGTAGTAGCCTTGGCGGTTGCTTATTCTCGGGTCTATCTCGGTGTTCATTATCCTCTTGATGTTTTCTTTGGGGCGATCGTGGGAAGTCTTTTGGGTGTTTTGGGTGTCTGGCTCGCCAGTCGATTTTTTCAGAAGAAAAGTCAAATTAACGTTAATGGCTCTCACTGAGCGATATGTCTTTCTGGGGGATACGAGTCACCTCAGAGGAAAAAGCGCTCTGATCTTGTTACGCGGGGTAGATGAGTCGACTCTCGAAAGATGTCAGCCCCACTTTCACAATCTTACGTTTATAGGGAGCCATCAGCCCCGATACCGACAGGAGATAATCGAGGAGTTCAGTTTCCACATCATTCTGGGACAAGGGTATCGTGGAGGTTGGCGCCACTTTGATAGTGAAAAGAAACTTGAGGTGTAAATTCCGGTCTCTGTGAGAGCAGCAAATTGCAGGTCCTTCGGCAGATGGCACTGCGTAATTATTGCGCCACGAAGGAGAAATTAGTTCCCTTTTGGCGTTCGATAGCTCACGGCAAACAGCTCATTCTTGCGCGAGGGCCTCCGTCAGGAGCGAAACAGTTACATGAAAATCAATAGCATTGTCAGCAGATATATCTTTAGGGAGATGATACCCCCCTTTCTCATCAACCTGGTCTTATTTACCTTTATTTTTCTGATGGCCAAGATACTCGATATCACCGGCTTGATCGTGAACTATGGCGTAAGTGTCTCTTCTGTTCTCCTAATGTTGACCTACTCCATACCTTCTTTCCTGGTCTTTGTTGTGCCCATGTCGATCATGATGGGTGTCCTGCTATGCTTCTTAAGATTGACGCACGATAATGAGGTCGTTGCCCTGAAGGCGAGTGGATTTAGCATTTATAGGTTTCTGCCTGCTGTATTTGTGTTTTGTCTTATGGGGTTTTTGGTGACTGGTTTTATGTCCATTTACGGATCGCCGTGGGGGAGACTCTCTTTTAAGGCCTTGCTCCTTGAAACCGCCACGTCGAATATTGACGTAGGGTTAAAAGCGAGGACGTTCATCGACAGTTTCAAGGATGTCATGCTATACGTGAGTGAAATCGACCCACAGGACAAGACCCTGACCGATGTCTTTATTGAAGACAGGCAGACTGCAGGAATGGTAACTACGGTTGTTGCCCCTAGCGGGAAGCTTTTCTGCGATGCGGAAAGACTTACCTTCGGGTTGAGACTGTTCAACGGAATTGTCAATAGGGTGGATCTGAAGAACAAGACAGTACATTCTGTTAGCTTCGACACCTACGATTTTAATCTGGAACTCGCCCAGGTTCTATCTGCAAGAAAGTACGGCCGAAAAGGCAGAAAAGAGATGAGTTTAGTGGAATTACGCCAGAGCTTGAAGGAGGCTGCAAAGAAAAATGCCAAGTACGATTTGACCCTGATGGAATATCACAGGAAATTTTCCATCCCCTTTGCATGTTTTGTCCTTGGACTTGTAGCAGTCCCCCTAGGGATCCAATCAAGGTTTGCAAAGCAGTCTTCAGGAATGGTTCTTGGTTTATTATTGTTTCTCATTTATTATGTATTGATGTCCGCGGGGTGGATCTTAGGTGAATCGGGCATCTGTCCACCGGTTATCGGGATGTGGGGCCCCAACTTGGTGCTTGGGGCTATTGGTTTATACTTGCTCATCTCGAGTGCAAAGGAACGCCCTCTGAAGGCAATTTCTCTATTGCCGAGAATATTTCGTGTGGCCAATAGCCGTGTGCCATGAGTAGTTTCCATATACAATGGGTGTATTACCTATCCAAAGCGTTTCCTGCGGATTTCTGCCTGTTGTATGACAGAATTACTTGCCGGCCAATTGTAGGTCGGTGAGATTGAAGCTCCCCGCAGCAAGCTGCAGGGTTAGCGTTCGCTGTTCCAGTTCAAGTCAACGTTTGCCGTACGTAGCCCATGGACGAGACTGATCGGTTTTTTTGTGATACAACCCTGACAGGGTTGTTGTGCGAAATAGGGCTTTCATGAGAATAGTTTACAAATACCTGACCAAGGAATTACTCAAGTATTTTTGTATTGTGCTCACAACGGTTGCGAGCATATATCTAACGGTCGATTTCTTTGAAAAGATCGACAACCTTTTGGATGCCAACCTACCCCTTTCAAGGGTTCTTGTCTTTTTTGGACTCAGGATTCCTTTTGTAGTGGCACAGGTAACACCAGTGGGGGTGTTGCTGGCCGTGCTCATAGTCTTTGGCCTCATGGTAAAGAATAATGAGATGGTAGCCTTGAAAAGTGCTGGAGTGAGCATCTTTTATGTCTTTAAGCCTGTCCTTGTTATGGGCCTGATATTTACTGCACTTCTTTTCTCGCTTAACGAGGTATTAGTACCAATAACCATGGGGGGAGCAAATGAAATATGGAAAAATGAAGTAAAGAAAGAATCTGCGGTTACGACAAGGAAGAAGAACATCTGGATAAAAGGTAATCGCACCATTGCCCACATTACATATTTCAGGCCCTCTGATAAGACTATATTCGGCGTAACACTGAATTGTTTTGACAAAAGCTTCCGCTTAATAAAGCGGGTTGATGCTCAAAAGGGCGTGTACAGGGATGGGATCTGGCATTTGTTCAAAGTCGTCCAGCAGGATCTGATGAAGGATGACGGGAGCTACAAGGTATCCCATCGGGTAGAAAGTCCTGTTAATCTTGGATTCCTTCCCGAGGATCTGAACAGAGCGGTTAAGAAGTGTGAAGAAATGAGCTACGGCGAGCTGTCCGCGTATATACGGGACGTGGAAGAAGAAGGATACGATGCTACCAGCTACAGGGTAGACCTCAACGCCAAAATAGCTTTTCCATTTGTTTGTGTTATCATGAGCATTGTTGGGGCTGGTTTGGCCTTGTGGAGGAAAAAAAAGGAAGGGCTTGCTGCTAGTATTTTCTATGGTCTTGGGATGGCATTTCTTTATTGGACTCTTTACAGCTTCTGTTTATCATTGGGATATGGCGGGATGTTGCCACCAATCATAGCAGCTTGGCTAACCAACGCCATATTTGCATGTCTTGGCACTTTTGTCCTGCTTAATGCCGATTGAACATGGTTGAGGTATGGGATTTTCCATAATCCGCAATGCCGTAGAAAGGGTGATGACTCAGGGGAATACGGCGGCCCCGAACTTTTCATCACCTCTCGAATGGGCGCTTTATGCTTGTTCCCGGGCGTACCGGATGGCGGTGACGTCAAGGATTTTGTTATATGAGAGCGGTATTCTTGAACAGAGAAGCCTTCCGTGCACCGTGGTGTCGATCGGGAACATGACTGTTGGCGGAACTGGAAAGACCCCTATGGCAGCGCATGTGGCCGGTCTATTGAAAAAGCTTGGCCATAATGTGGCTGTCGTAAGCAGGGGATATGGGGGTCATGCCCAGCGGCCAGGGGGAGTTGTTTCGGATGGAAAGACGACATTAATGAAGCTGGAGGCATCGGGGGACGAGCCGCAGCTCCTGGCCTCGAAGCTTAAAGGAATCCCCGTGCTCGTTTCAAAGGACCGCTACCAGGTTGGGATGCGATCCATTAACGAGTTCGGCTCATCGGTCTTGGTGCTTGATGATGCATTTCAGCATTTGCCTTTGAAGCGGGATTTAAACTTGCTGCTTTTGGACAGCGCCCGACCCTTTGGGAACGGTCATTGCATCCCAAGGGGTATATTGCGGGAACCTATCGAGCAGATGAAACGTGCCAGTGCCCTCATCCTCACCAGATGGCCGGGGAAAGGCACATTGACTCCAGTGAGTCCCATTATCGAGACACATGCCCAAGGCCGTCCTGTGTTCAGATGTATGCATGTCCCTGATGGGCTGTTCACAGCTGGGCACAGGGAGCCAGTCGATTTGCAGACGCTAAAGAGACAAAAGCTTTTCCTGTTTTCCGGCATTGCCAGAAATGATACCTTTCGTGAAACCGTTTCCGAACTTGGAGGCAGTGTTGTGGGCTACCTTTCATATCCGGACCATCATCGGTATTCTCAGAAGGATGTCAGGCTTATTTGGAAAAGAGCAGGGGACTTGAAAGCGGACACGATTATTACGACGGAGAAGGATTATGTCAACATCCGGACCCAGATTCCATCAATGCCCCAACTCCTAGTTCTCACGATTTCGATTTCGTTTGAAGATGATACAGACGCTTTTGAAGGCTATTTGAAAAGTCGGGTCGGTGCATGACTGAACATGAAGCTTTTTGATTGTGGAAATTTTATCAAGTTACTACAACGGCCGAAAAGAGAGCTGGAAGGAGACGCAATTTGAAGGCATTGGTGACAGGGGCAGCCGGATTCATCGGCTCGCATTTGTGCGAATATTTGCTCAAGAACGGAGTGAGGGTGGTGGGCATCGATAATTTCATGGATTACTATCCCAGGTCCATGAAGGAAGCAAATATTGTCGGCATGATGCACGATAAGGGTTTTGAATTCGTTGAGGCAGACATATTGACGGTGGACCTGTCAAAGATTTTGGACAGGGTTGACATAATTTTTCATGAAGCCGCGCAGGCTGGGGTTCGGGCAAGTTGGGGGGAGAGCTTCAAGATCTATTCTGATAACAATGTCCTTGCAACGCAGGTTCTGCTTGAGGCATGCAAGGCCAGCCCCATCCAGAAATTCGTTTATGCTTCTTCCTCTTCGGTTTACGGGGATACCACAGATCTGCCCATGAGAGAATCTTCCCTGCCCCGTCCGATTTCTCCTTATGGCGTTTCGAAGTTGGCTGCCGAACACCTTTGTTGGTTATACTATAAGAACTTTGGCGTGCCCGCGGTTTCGCTACGCTACTTCACTGTGTATGGGGCTCGCCAGCGGCCGGATATGGCGTTTCACCGCTTTCTTAGATCTGCAACCGAGGGGAAACATATTGCGGTTTACGGAGACGGTGAGCAGAGCAGGGAGTTTACGCATGTGGATGACATTGTAGAAGCAACCTGGATGGCAAGTAAAAACGGTTTGCCTGGAGAAGTATTCAACATCGGAGGTGGGTCGCGTATTACTTTGAATCAGGTCATCCGGCTTATTCAAGAGATAGCGGATTGTGAGATTGAAGTTCGTTACGAGGAAAAACAAAAAGGGGATGTGCGACACACCTTTGCGGACATGACCAAGGCAGCGGAAGAACTGGGATATCAACCAAAAGTGCAGCTTCAGGATGGTTTGCGCAGAGAGTACGAATGGATGAAGGAATTAGTTGAGTCGTTGAGTGGTTAAGTCGTTGAGTGGGTGGATGGTGGGATAACCCAGCCGTTATTTCTCTCAACTGCTCAACAACTTAACCGGTTTCCTTAGGAAGGAGGGAAAGACCATGGGAATCAGCCAAGAGTTGCTGGATATTCTAGCCTGTCCGAAATGCAAAGGAGACATCTATCTTAATGAGACCAAAGACGGTCTTGTCTGTGATGAGTGCAAACTCCTTTATGAAATCAGGGAGGATATTCCCATCATGCTTATCGATGAGGCAAAGGCAATAGACAAATGAAGCGTCAAGGCTGAGGGCTCAGGCTGAACTTGTAGCCAAATGGCCTATTTGTGTACAGGTAGATACGACACCATAACTACGAAAGAATGGTTGAAGTTACCGGTTTACTACTGCACCCAGACTGATTAACCAAAAAGTTTGCTTGCATCACAGGGTACCTGATCACGCATAACGTAATAGGATGCCCTGGATATTTTGTTGCTCAGCGCCTTGATGGCAACCATCCCATTAGTCTCGGCCTTTTTGCATTGGTAGAATCTTTGTGCCTTTGGACAGAATCTGATGGCAAAGTTTGCTGCCTCTATATATGCCCATGATAGGTATCTGTTGCGATTCCTCTTATTGTTTTTGTCCTTTTTCTTGCCATTGGGAAGCCTTTCGCTTTTTACACACCGACAATAAGAAGAGTAATTTCCAACCTTAGCAAAATCGGCCAGCTTGATTTAGGGCCGCTTCATCGAGCCGATTGCCGCCGAGTTTTTCGCCGAATATATTGTCCCGTGGGAAACTTGAGAATCGCGCTCCGAATGCGTGACGATAGGGGGTGCCGATGGAGGCTCAGAAGTGATTGTAGTTTTTGGATCTGCCTCCAAGACTTTTCTTGACTCTCCGATAACTCCGCTTGATCCAGCGTGACACCGTCTCAACGATTGTCCTGTCGTAGTACTCCGCGTCTTCATCGGTCATATTTTTGAAGTTGCCTTCATACTTCAATTTCACCCAAGCGTTGAAATCAAATTTCCTTGCAAGATTATAAAGATAGTGATTTATGGGTGCAAAACCCGGTTTCCAGACGACAGCCACCCCAAAGTCGATCACACAGGGCGTCCGTCCTTCGACAACCAGAAGGTTGTCCTTTTTCTTGAGATCGCCATGCGCCACCCCGGCATTGTGCATCTCTTTGATCAGGCCCAATAGGGTTTCGAAGAACATGCCCCGATCCGTAATCCGGGCTCTTCGTACCGGAGCCCCGCCGATGCATTCGAGCACCAGGTAGCGTCCGTCGAGAAGGCCGTAACAGCGCGGTATGCCGCGCATGTCAGATAACCTGGAGTATGCCCTGTACTCGTTGCGCAACATCAGCCAGCGGATGAATCCGCCAAGCCCCCAACCCGTAGGAGTCTTGAGGATTAGACGCTGCCCGTTGCCTTCATACAGATAGACATGGCCCTGAGAACCGCGGTCAAAAATGTTTGACTTAGTTTTGACGCGATCCCTGACCCATTGAAGAAGTTGGTTTTCGGTGAGTTTATCCATATCCGTCAATATCGGCGCCACTGGACAGTTCAATGGAGCCTCAAGTAGAGGACGTACAGCCAAAAGAGTAGAAACAGGGCGATAATGGGTTCGCCGTTGTGCCGCAGGCTTTGCATAAACGACCAACCGCCACGTTGGCCGGGCCGATAGGGAGTAAGGCGTGGAATAAGCGCCCGGGTCGATTTGCGCCATTGCTCCCACTCCTGTTGAAACCTGCGATGCAGCTTTTCATCTTCTCGACTGATGGCAGGAGGATAAAAAGCGAGGAGTAGCCCCAACAACAAAATGGGAGACCACCATAAGCCGGAGGCAATGGCAAACCCACATCCCAGCGTGAGGTTGCCCACATAGAGGGGGTGCCTGACATATGCGTAAGGCCCATCGGTGGCAAGGACTTTGTTCTTTTTGATATGCCCTGATGCCCACAGGCGGGTTGCAATACCCAGGATAACAATGGCTGTACCAGCAAAGAACAACATTTCCTTTGGTTCGCCTGCAACACTGACCAAGATGGTAAAGACGATGCCAAGGAATTGGCGGAAGCGTTCCCGGCGGTATCGAATATTGTGAAGGAATCGCTGTAACCCAAAAGCTGTTGCCATTGCTAATCCTCTATTGTAAAATAGTCTGAGATGATTCCCATAAATGGGTTATATTTTATCGCATAGTGATTGAGTCCTTGTTTCACAAAATCTTGGGAAATATCCTTGTCCTCTTCATGGATACTATCAGCCCGCTCTTCCCATGCATGGGCGTCTAAGGCCAAGATCTCTTCCACTCTGTCTCTATAGAAGTCAGCCACAGCGAGATCTGAATAGGCGTTCACAAACCACGGCATAACACGCCCAACCTTTTTAAGAAAGAGATTATGTTTCTCCCCGAAGTCAAGGCAGGAAGCTTCTGTAAAATTCACTAGCTTGCTCATCTTCTCATCATCAATGTATCCCCCTTCAACGCTTAGCTCATAAGCTTTAGTGCGTGGAAAAGGGAAGAAAAACGACCACCTGTATCGCCCTGGTTTTGCCTTTGACATTAGTCTAATAGTGGCCATGACATCTTCATAAGTCTCATTCGGCAGACCGATCATTAGGAAGACAGAAGTGTGCAGTCCAAATTGATGGGCCATCTGGATTGATTCGACGATCTTTTTGTTTTTCATATGCCGCTGGAGAATCTGCCTGCGAATTCGGCCGCTCCCGCTTTCTACTCCAAACTTAACAATCTTGCACCCTGCCTTAGCAAGATGACGTGCCCTCTCTTTATCAAAAAAGCCCACATGAGCGTTTACTACAAAAGGGATGGGACAGAGATTCTTGTAAGCCTGACAAAAATTCATGACGTACTGTCGACGGAAGGTAAAAAGATCGTCGTCAAAAATAAACATCTTGATATTTTGATAATTCGTAAGAAGGTATTCGACTTCGTCAATTACCTGTCT